>JACOWL010000023.1 GCA_016176815.1 Candidatus Pacearchaeota archaeon | reverse complement strand
CTCCCCAAGGGATACCCAAGGAGGGCACGAGAACCTGCAAGCAGGTGACTTTACCAAGCCTTCTTTTGAAGAAAATATTGAAGAGAAGGGAGAAGAATAAATTAAATTCTTTGTAGAAATTTAGAAATAGTGACAACATATAAATTCTTAAAAAGACCATTTTTTTAATTAAAGTATGGCAAACAAGAAGTATTTAGAATGGATAGTCGAGAGCGGATCTCCGATTAGAAAAATGTTTGGGCTTGTTGAGGAAGCTAAGCTCAAAGGAAAAAAGCCAATTAATTATGCTCTTGGAAATCCCGGGATAAAACCTCCAAAAGAATATTATGCGGCTTTGCGCGAAGTTCTTCTGGAATGCGAGAATTCTAAAGAAAATTTAAACAGCTATATGCAAAATGCAGGCTACTCTGAAACGCAGGAGAGGGTTGCAAAAGATCTTTCCGGCGAATTAAAAATCAAATTCTCAAAAAACGAAATATTTATGACTGCCGGATCAGCCAATGCATTAAATATTTTAAGCAGAGTTTTTAATAATCCTAAAACAAAAACTGAAATTATTTGTGTTGCCCCCTATTTTGTAGAATATAATTACTACATCAGGAATTACAATGGAAATTTAGTTCTTGCCCAGTCCGATGAAAATTTTGATTTGGATTTAAACAATCTTGAAAAATCAATTACCAGAAATACAAAAGCTATAATAATTAATTCTCCAAATAATCCAACCGGAATAATTTATTCTGAAAGCAAGCTTAAAGAGCTGGCGGGCCTCTTGGATATAAAAAATAAAAAACTTAATAAAGAAATAATTGTAATTGAAGACGCTGTTTATAATAAAATGATTTGGGAGGACAACAAGTTTTTTTCCATATTAAATTATTATCCAAATTCTTTTCATGTAAACTCTTTTTCAAAATCTCTTGGTCTTGCCGGAGAGAGAATAGGCTATTTTGCGGTCAATCCGGATTTTAAAAAAAATCATATTGATTGGAAAAATATTCTTGGAGCTTTTCCAATTATTTTAAGATCAAATGTAATAAATTCTCCGGGAATACAACAGAAGGTCATACAAAAAATTGGATGCAATCTAACAAGCGACTTGGGAATTTATAAGAAAAAAATAGATCTTCTTTCAAATATCCTTAGTGAATCCGGATTTGAATTCCGAAAACCTCAAGGAACTTTTTATATTTGGGCAAAAATTCCCGGGATTTATGAAGACAGTTCAGATTTTATGAAATATGCGATTAGAGGAAAAGCGCCTTTATTTGCAGTTCCGGGAAAAGGATTTGGGGGCAGGAGGTTTAATAAATATCTTAGATTTAGCGTTTCGGATATAAGTGAAGAAGATATTCAAAGAACCCGCGAAAAATTAAACGAGATGAATCGCCGAAAATTAAAAAGCATTAATAAAAAGAAAAAGAATTAATAACCAGAATATTTCTTTAGGCATATAAAAGCAAACAGGAAGTTTCCAATCGCTTTCAGAGGACTTCAAGCGAAAGAAAACATAAAGTTTTCATTCATTTTCAAAATAGGATCACTCGTAATTAACAAAACCCGCCCAACTCCCGACCCCGATTTTTGAAATTAATTTTAAAAGATAACAAAAATCAAAGTCGCTCGCCCACCCAATTATCTGCCACAGCTAATTTTCATAATTTTAATTTATTAATCCACTAAAATTTTCTCACACAATAATCTTCTCAATTTCTGCGAACGAAGTGAGCCGAGAGTTTTGCTTTTGACTATTTTTAGTTTCATTTTAAAAGTAAAGCTCGAGCAGGTTTTTTAATTATTAATAATGGCTTTACAAAGCTCAAACAAAACTCCAAATCAATATCCTTAAAAACTTTTTATTTATTCTTCTTTTTATGAAACTCGGAATTTTATTTTCAGGAGGAAAAGATTCAACATATTCAGCTTGGCTTGCAAAAGAATACGGTTATGAATTAACCTGTTTAATTTCAATTTTTTCTGAAAACCCGGAATCTTATATGTTTCATACGCCTTCAATTTCTTGTGTTAAACATCAGGCAAAAGTTATGGAAATTCCATTAATTATCCAGAAAACAAAAGGAGAAAAAGAAGAGGAATTAAAGGATTTAGAAATAGCAATTGAAAAAGCAAAACAAAAATATAAAATTGAAGGCGTAGTTACAGGAGCGATTCAAAGCATTTATCAAAGTTCAAGAATACAAAAAATATGCGATAAATTAAATTTGGAATGTTTTAATCCTCTCTGGCAAAAAAACGAAGAAGAGTATTTAGAAGAATTAATTCAAAATAAATTTAAAGTAATTATCGTTGGAGTTTTTGCTTATCCTTTAAATGAATCTTGGCTTGGAAGAGAAATAAATAAGAATTTTATTGAAGAAATAAAAAAATTAAATGGAAAATACAAAATCAATCTCGCTGGCGAAGGCGGAGAATACGAAACCTTTGTATTGAATTGTCCATTATTTAAAAAAGAACTTAAAATTATTAATAAATCCCGCGGGGATCACCCTAAAGGGCGTAAAATTTCTTCAACAGGGGAAAATTCCTGGAAAATGGAATTGGAGATTGAATAAAATGATTTTAATAATTAACATTTGCAAAGAAAAATTGCACTACTTTGAATTTGTAAAACCAATTGAAGACATTTTAAGAAAAGAAAATATTGAATATCAGACAATTTATTATAAAAAGCTCACAGACAAAGAACTTCTGAATAAAAAATTAGAAAAAATAATAATCTGCGGGACTTCTTTAAAAGATAATGAATATTTGAATATTTAGAAAATTTAAATTATTTTAAATGGCTCAAATTCCCAAAATTAAAAGGCGCAACAGCGTCATCCCTCGGGGATAAGCCAATTCTTGGAATTTGCGGAGGAATGCAAATTATTTCCTTAACTTTTGGCGGAGTTCTTGTTGAAAACAAAGAAATAGGACAGAGAAAAATCAAATTTGATAAAGAATTTTTAAATTTTAAGTTGTCGTTAAATGAAGTTTATTTATTGCATAATTATGCGGTTATTAACGGCGAATTTGAAGTTTTCGCAAAATGTCATGAATTTGAAATTCCGCAGGCAATAAAACACAAAACAAAACCAATTTATGGGGTTTTATTTCATCCGGAAGTAAGGAACAAAGAACTTATAAATTATTTTTGCAGGGGGATATAATGCACTTCCATATTATTTTAACAGAAGTATGCAATCTTAAATGCAAGTATTGCTATGAAAAGTCAATGGATGAATTTGACAATGGCTTGGATAAAAAATGGGATTATGATTTAGATGCTCCGTGGGAATCTGTTGTGAATATAGAAAAAATAAAAAAGTTCTTAGAAAAAGATGAAAATCCCACTTTAATTTTTTATGGAGGAGAACCCCTTATGAAATTAGACAAAATAAAAATTTTAATAGATAATATAAATGCAAAATTTTACATTCAATCAAATGGATTATTTTTGAAAAATATTCCCGAAAAATATCTTCACAAAATAGACAAAATGTTAATTTCAATAGACGGAGACAAAGAAAGAACTGATTACAATCGCGGAAAGGGGGTTTATGATGCAGTAATAAATAATATAAAAAATATACGGGAAAAAGGTTACATTGGAGAAATTGTTGCAAGAATGACAATTTCTTTTCCGGATATTTATGAACAAGTCGGGCATATAATTAAATTAATTGAACAGGGAATTTTTGATTCAATTCACTGGCAGTTGGATGCCGGGTTTTATAAAAATGATTTTAATTTAAAAAATTTTACAAAATTTACAAATGAATATAATAATTCAATAAATAAATTATTAGATTTCTGGATTGAAAAAATGAGAAAAGGAAAAGTGCTAAAAATTTATCCTTTTATAGGAATTTTTGACACGCTTTATTATAATAAAAGTTCTAAATTACCCTGCGGAGCAGGTTATGCAAATTATACTATCACAACGACGGGAAAAATTTCTGCCTGCCCTATAATAAACAGCGCAAGAAATTTTTATTGCGGAGACCTTGATACAGATATTAAAGATTTAAAGCAGATTCACTGCGTTGAAGAACCATGCAATCAATGCAATTATTATGAAATTTGCGGAGGAAGATGTTTATATTCGCATTATGCAAAACTCTGGCCAAAAGAAGGCGAAAAATTAATCTGCAAAACAATAATTAATTTAATTGAAGGGATAAAAAAAAGAATTCCTGAAATAAAAAAGCTGATTAATTCCAAGATTATCTCGGAAAAAAATTTTGAATATGAAAAATATTTTGGACCTGAGATTATTCCGTGAGAATTAAAATTTTGGATTTTTCTGAGTATGAAAATGGCTCGTCTCAAGGCGACGTGAAGTCATTCGCCCCGCCCACCAGCGCTTCGCTCCCCCGCCACCAACCCAAACAGCTTTCTAATTATTAATTATTTTAATTGATTAATCCACTTTTCAAAATATTCCGGTAACGATTTTTCCTAAAATTTTTCCATGATGAAATCTGGAAAAATTCAAATTAATTCTGCGAAGCAGGTATTTTTATTTGTTCTTCTGCTTTCGACTTCTATTAACGTCCACCATTTTTTAATATTTGAATTTCCAAGATTTACTAAATTCAAAAATTTTTCAACAGAGTAAATGAATTATAAACTTTTTAAATATTAACTTTTTTGATTTTTCCATTCTTTTTTCCATTCTGTTATCTTCCCGACTTCTATTTCAATTTTATCAGCTTTTCTTAAATTTGCTATTTGTTTTCTATTTAGAATTGGAATATGTTTAATTTCTGCAAGATGTTCAGCGATATACCAAATTTCTTCCGGCAATAACATCCATCCTTTTTTATCAAAAATTGAGAGGTTTATTGGCTTCGTATATGATCTCAAAGTTTTTTTCCCATTGTCAAGAAAATATTCGTGAAAAAAACTCATAACTAATTCTCTGATTGAATTATAAACCGGTTCTCTGTATCTAAGAACCGGATGGTTTGTTTTTGATATTGCCCCCCATTTCCCGTATTTTTTAAAGACGGCTATCACGTGGTCAAAATCTTTTTTTGAAGAAGTTAAATCAACCACTAATGGTTCATGGCCATGGAATCTTAAAATCATCGCGGCCAAAACGGCTCCCTCAATGCAGTGGCATTTTTGTTCTTCCAAAACCTTTCTCGGAGAAAAACAAGTATCTCCTTCTTTTTCAAAATTTATTTTTAATGAATTCAGATAGTCCTGAATTTTTTTAGGAGAATTTAACTTTTTTAAAAGTTTTATTTCTTTTTTTGTTAAATGGCTGAACATTTTAAAATTTCAATACGCTTTCTTTCCCACTTTCCATATCCTTAACTATAAACTTCTTATTTTTAATTTCTTTTTCTCCGACAAAAATTACCTTGGAAAATTTATACGAGTTTGCATATTCCAAAGCTTTTGAAGGTTTTCCGTAAAATAAATTTGCTATTTTATTTTCTTTTCTTAATTTTTCAGCAAGTTTTATTGCTTCCTTGTCTTTATCAAGAGAGATAATAAGATATTTTTCTTTTTCATAATCTATTTTAGCCAGCGAACTTAATCTGTCTAATCCAAAAGAAATTCCTGTGCTTTGAATTCCATTAAAAATATAACTTCCGCCGCCGACAATTGTTTCTTTAATATCTAAAGTTTTAATTTCAAATACATTTTTATTATAATAACTTAATCCCCTAACAAGCGAGGGCTGGAAAATAAAATCAACCCCATAGGATTTGCATAATTTTTTTAATTCAGAGACGTCTTTATAATTTTTATATTTTTCAAAATATTTTTCAGGTTTTTTTAAAATATCTATAAATTTTTCTGCTTTATATTTTTTTAAATTTGATTTAATTTCTGATTCAGGAAGTTTGTCTAATTTGTCAATCTCTGTTTCCAATATAAATTTTAAATTTAATTCCTAATTTTTCCATAACTTCTTTTGTCAAAGCCAAGATTTCAGCGTCGTCTTTAATTGTTGAGCCAATTGTATCAATGTCGCTCTGGACAAACTGCCTAAATCTGTTTGAAGAAACGGGCTCGTCTCTGAAAACTTCTCCAAGCTGATATCTTTTATATGGAAGTTTTTTATTTTGCATTAATCTTTTTAATTGAAATGTAAATTCATATCTTAAGGCAAGTTTTCTTTTTCCTTTGTCTTCAAGTCTGTAAATGTCCGAAACTGCTTCGTCATTTGGATTTTCTCCTCTGACAAATTCTTCCGCTTCAATTACGGGGGTTTCAGCCGGCTCAAATCCGTATTTTTCAAAAGTTTCAACTAATATTTTTTTTATTTCTGCTCTTTTTTTTGCTTCTTCGCAGGTATAATCGCGAAAGCCTTTTATTGGTTCCATTTTAGTTTTTGCAAGTTTTTATTTAATTCATCAACCTTCCTAATTATTATTGGGATTGATTTTATGTCATCCTTAATTTTCCAAACAATAGTTTTCTTACCTCTTTTTTTATTAAATGAAAATAATTTTTTTGGAATATTATCCGCAACAATAACAATTATATTCTGCCATTTTAATAACTTTATATTTATTGATTTAGGAGCTCCCTTTATTTTAAGACCCAGTTTCTTTCCAATAGAGATTATTTTTTTACTTATAGGATTTCCCTTAAATATCCCTGCACTATCTGCTTTTATTCTTTTATTTTTATTTATTTTTCTTAAATAAGCTTCTGATATCCGGCTCCTAAATCGGTTATATTTGCATACAAATAATATATTAAATTTTTTCATTTTCTCCTCTTTTGTATTTGAAGGGCGGAAGAGGAGAATCGAACTCCCGTTTCGCGAGCCACAGTCGCACGTTCTGCCATTGAACTACAACCGCCATAATTTAATTCAGGGAAATTCAATATAAAAACTTTGTTAGAAATAAGGCAACAGCTAAAAAAATATTTTTTATTCACAATGCCGATAGTTAATCGCGTTAGCTGTCATGGAAAAAATAAATCTTAATTGTTTTTAAAAGTTTAGTTTTATGGGGCTCTGTTGAAAATCTCTTTTTTGCTTCTGTTTTGAATTCCACCAACAAGGAGGGTGGCGAGACAAAACCTTTTTAACAGAGTCGCTGCATCATAAAAAACATTATAAACTCTTTCTATTTTTATTTATTATGATTCAATTAATTGTGGAGCCAAGAGTTGTAAAAACATGGGAACAATTTATTAAAGAAAGTCCCCCATATTCAATAGCCTTGGATGGTTATGTTTCCGGAGCTCCAAAATATCAGCCGGAAGGACCAAGATTAAATTTAAATCATCACGAAGATGTGGACAGATACAGCACACTTTGCACAAGCATGCAGGCATATCTAAAATTAAAATTAGGATTATTTGAAAAATTCAGCGTCAACGGCCAGCCACGCGCAAATATTTATGTAAATGACCCCGATCAAGACAGTTCTTTAGCCGCTTTTATTTTAACTAAGCCTGAAATTTCACTAAATATAAAAAATCAAAAAAAACTTGAAGAGCTATTGCATTACGAACAAATTATGGATATAACCGGAGGAATGTTTCCGCTGGACATGAAATCCAAAATTATGCAGCAAATGGCCTGGATATTTGAGCCTTATGATTCTGCAAGAATCTCCGGAAAACTTTACTCAATGAACGGCAATGAAATGAAAAACTTAATGCAGAATATTTTTTCAAGAATAAAAGCTCATCTTGACGGAAAATCCTATGAAATTGCATTGGACAATGATTATACAATTTTATACGGAAAGCCGCAGGACAAATTTGTATTAGTTAAAGAAAATAGCGCTTATTCAAGGGCAAAAATAATTAGGGACGGCATTAAATCTTTTGCCTCGCTCGTCAGGGAAAATGACGGAATCTATAAATATACTTTAGGAAAAATTTCTGATTTTATACCCTTGTCGCTTCCAAAAATTTATAATTATTTAAATAAATTTGAGAATATTAAACCGGAAGATACAGACAGGTGGGGCGGAAGCCAGACAATCGGAGGAAGCCCGAGAAAAAAGCAAAGCAAAATTGCCCCGGAAAAATTATTTAAACTTATCACAAATTATATAAAAAATTCTAAATAAATTTATAATGGTCTTTTTTAGTAATATTTTCAGTCTGCTTTGATATTTTCAATTTTACCGAATATAATATCTTTGCTTTTTAATTTATCTAATAATATTTTAACCATTGCGCCTTTGGTTTCATTAGCAACATTAAAATCAACTAAATATCTAAACCTTAAAATTACCCCTTTTTCATTAAGATTTATCCTCGAAACTATTTCATTCTGCGCTTTAAATTCTTCTTTAAATGTTTTTTTTAATTCTTTTTTAATATTTTTATCATAATAATCCTGAACAATTTTTTCAGCTATTTTTTGCGCTTTTTTCCAATTGCTTTGATAAGTTAAATAAATCGCAATTTCATCCCAGATATAATTTGTCCCTTTTGTGAAATTTGCTACCGGGCTTGTTAAAACAAATTCATTTGGAATTGAAATTGATTTGCCTGTTGGATCGCCGATGTTATCAAGTTCAGATACATTAGTATACATCACTTTAACATCATAAACTCTTCCGTTTATATTATTTATTGAAACTACATCTCCTAATTTGTAAGTTTTATTAAAGACAATTGTAAGCCAGCCGACAAAATTTAAGAGGGGTTTTTGCAGTGCAAAGGTTATTCCAAAACCGATTAATCCCAAGGAGGTGATTAACGAGCCTACTTGTTTAAATAATAATGAAAAAGTAATGAATAAGATAAAAATCCACATGAAATATTTGTAAACAGATAATACTAATTTAACATCTCTTTTTTCGCCGTTGCCGATTAAATAACTTTTTAATAATTGAGAGCTGAATTTTATAAATAAAGAACTTAATATAATGACGACAATAAATATCAAAATGTTTTCAAAAGTTTTTGAACCGCCTGTTGCATTGCTCTCCAAATAAGACAGCCCATATTTATTAAATAAAAAATAAATAAGAATTATTCCAATTAAAAGCGCAAAAAATAAAATCCATTTATTAACCCCTTTTTTATTCATATTCTGGATAAAATTTTAATGTTTTTATATTTTTAGTTTAGAAAAAGTTTAGGCGAAATTTGCTCATCGCGAGGCGACTCGGATTTCTTTAATAATCTGTTGTCCCACCCGCCCACCCAACTATCTGCCACAGCTGATTTATTTATATTATAATCCAAATAGCCCTTTCTAACTATTAGTTATTTTGAGTGAGCGACTTCACGGAGGGTAAATTATTTTTATCAATCTCCGAGTGAGGTTGCGAGTAGAGTAATTTATTTTTTCAAATTTCTGCGAGCCTGCGAAAGCAGGTATTTTATTTTACAAGATTTATTAAAAATCTAAAATTCTATATAGAACCGCCAAAAGTTAATTAAGCTTCAACAACAAGTTCATCAGTATGAGTATTCTCGCAATAGAATATTTCTCCTGATTTCTTCATGAAGAATGGAACTACTGTTACTTGAGCGGGAGTGAAATCAATTCCAGAAACAACAAATGTTTTTTTGTCTAATGTTTTGATTTTTCCTATTAAATCTTCACTATTTACACTATTCTCTTTTGCAGCATTTTCAACTATTAATTTGACTCCATCAAGATCTTTTCCTGAAGAGCTTCGTGAAACTGTAACATCAAATGAACCCGCAATAGGTAAAGAATTTAGATCACCGTTCATTGATTGTGCAATTTTTACAGCATGCATTTCAACTTCTAAGCAAGCGCTTGCTAATTCAATATTTTCTGCGCCCTTTGAAACAGTTCCTTTTACAACAACTGAAACAACTGCGAAAACTACAATTGCCAATAGAATTATAATTATAGTTACGACGATTTCTGACATTCCTTTTTTGTTTTTAGCTAACATCTTGAAAATATTAGATTTTTTGCCTTTTTAAACATTACTATTCTAAAGTTAATATATTCACTTCTTATCAAAGGTGTCTATTACCTCAAAAAAATCTTCCTGACTTATCAGTTTATCCACATCTGTCAGCCCTCTTTGCTCTGCGAATTTTGCAAATGCTTCCGGCTTGTATCCTCTTTTTTTTAATGAGGCAATTGTCGGAAGCCGGACATCTTCCGCCCCCGAATATTTTCCTTCTTTAATTGCGGCATTTAATTTTCTTTTAGATAATGCAACATCTGTGAATTTTATTTTTCCCATAAAAAATGTCCAGGGAAATTTTTTTTCAAGAACTTTGTAAATCATTTCCTGCCTCTTTGCATTATCCGCATGATCTTTCCCCCGAATTACATGCGTTACTTTTAGTTCAATGTCGTCGGCAGTTACTGAAAGATTCATTAAAGGCCAGACGCGGTATTTGTTTTTTTGCAGAGGGTGTTTGTGAAGATTAATTCTCGCCAAAGGAAAATCCCGCATTGCAGGATTGGAGTCCTGCATATTTGATTTGAATCTTAAAACTGCTTCTCCTTCAGAATATCCTTTAACATCCAGCATTTTTTTCCATTTTTCTAAATTGTCTTTAACAGAATTTTTTCTGCATGGGCACTCTTTTTTTTGCTCTGCAAATTTTTTAAATTCTTCCTGCGAACAAGCGCAGACATAAGAGGCGTTTTTGTTAATTAATTTTTCAGCATATTCGTAATAAATCTTCATTCTATCTGAAGCGTTAAAATATTCATGGACATTTCCAAAAATCCAGTTGCAATCTTCTTTTATATTTTTATAAGCTTCAGAAAGAGTTTCTTCAGGGTTAGTGTCGTCAATAATAATATAAAATTTTCCGCCGTATTTTCTTATATAAAGAGAATTTATCATATTAGAGATAATATGCCCGATATGCAATGGTCCTGAAGGCGCAGGCCTGAATCTCATTACAACTCCTGTTTTTGGGACATTCGGCAGTTCTGAAAGCTCTTCGCGAACTTCTCTCTCGGAAATTTCATTTTTTAATTTTTCAAATTCTCTTTCCTGTTTTTCAATGGAAATCGAATTAACTTCTTTTATAATTTCAGAAATCTTTTTTGCATATTCTTTTACTTCTTCTTTTTTCATCCCTTCATTAAATAATGCGGAAATTATTGCTCCTTGCTGGGCTTTTCCATTATACGCAAGCGCATTTTTTAGAGCATATGCGCGGATTTTTTTTTCTGGGATTTTCATAAAATAATAAAAAGAAAGAGCTTAATAAAATTAGTGTTTTAAGAAAGCTAAATCAAAATCAAATATAAAGATAAAACAACTAAGGTGTTAAACGCTCTCGGCCACGCTTGGACGAATTTGTTGAAAAACTTCCCGTTTTTCATTCCCGTTGGGCGAGTTTGTCAAAAAATTTCCTTTATGCCCTTCCTTAGGGTATATTTTTTGTTCCAGCAACTATGGAGTCAATCTCTCCCTGTCTCTTGGAAACATAGTTGCTTCTTTTATATTTTCCAATCCGCAAATAATCTGAGTTAATCTTTCAAGTCCAATTGACCAGCCGGCATGAGGCGGAGCTCCGTATCTGAAACTATTTATATAAGATTCAAAATTTTTTGGATTTAGTCCTTTGGCTTTTAATCTTTCTATTAACAATTCAGGCAGATGAATTCTCTGCCCCCCGGAAGAAATTTCCATCCCGCCGTAAATAGCATCAAATCCTTCTGTGAATTTTGCATTTTTATTTTCATCTTTAGGCATAATATAAAATGGTTTTAGCGAAGACGGCCAGGAGTAAGTAAAAACAATGTTATTAGGATATAAGGCGCATAATTTTTTTTCTTGTTCTGGTGTAAAATCTTCTCCAATTTTTCCGCCCGCTTTTTTAACTGCTTCTTCATAGTCTAAATAAATTCCTTTGGGAATTTTCAAATTTTTAACATTGAGCAAATTTAATTCTTCTTTGCATTTTTCCAAAACTTTCTTAACAATGAATTTTACAACTTCTTCCAACTCTTTCATAACCTGCAATTGATTCATAAATGCGCATTCAATATCCATCTGGCGAATTTCATTAATATGCCTGGTAGTGTGGTGTTTTTCTGCTCTCCACACGGGAGTAATTGTAAAAGTTTTTTCCATTGAACAAGCAATCATTTGTTTGTAAAGCTGGGGGCTTTGCGCAAGAAAAGCTTTTTTTTCAAAATACTGAACGGAAAACAAATCGGTTCCGCCCTCGGAAGCCGCAGAAATTATGCATGGCGGCTGCATTTCAACAAATTTTTTTTTGTAAAAAAATTCTCTGAACGAATTTTCAATTGTATTTTGTATTTTAAAAATTGCCTGAATTTTTGGTTTGTGAAAATCTAAAAATCTGTAATCTAATCTGTGCGCAAATTCCGTCGTCGTAGTTTTCTCATTAACATGAATCGGCAACTTCTCTGCTTTTGATATTAAATTTAATTCACTAACCTGAATTTCAATATCTTTTCTCGCAAATTCTGCCTTAATCTCCGCAGATTTAACTTTTCCTTTAATTTCAACAACAGATTCTAAAGTTATTTCTGAAATTTTTTTTAGAAGTTTTTCATCTTTAATAACGCACTGAACCATTCCGGAAAAATCCCTTAATAAGATAAAAGCCATTTTTGACAGCCCGCGAATTTCAAAAGCCCAGCCTTTCAATAAAACTTCCTGTCCCGCTTTTATTTCTGAAATATAACTTCTTTCCATGATTTCATAAAAAGAAAAAGGATTTATTAATTTATTGTTTAGTTTGGCTCTGTTGAAAATCTTTTTTTTGTTTCTGTTTTGAATTCAAATTCCCACTCAACCTCGACTATCGTCGAGACCCGCCCTTAATTATTTGACGGTCGAGCCAAAAAAAGTTACGAATTCAAAACATTTTCAACAGAGTTGTTTAGTTTCAGCAACAAGGGTTTCTAGTTTGTTATTTTTATCTTCTGCAGCGGGTTGTTTTCCGTCTGTAATTAAAACAGCGGCGGTAATTACGGTTGTCCAAAGCCCATTTTTTCCTTCTGCAGATTGAGTGATATTTTTTGTTTTAATAATTTTATCAGACATTTTATACACTTTTGCTTTTTCATCATATCCTAAATTTTCAGGAACTTCTATTCCTAAAGTAGTTCCAAGCATATACGCTGCCAAGTCTTCTGCATAATCTCCTGCGATTTCGTCTGTTTCTCCATAAGCATGGTGCTCTGAAAGATATCCGTATTGATTTGGATCCGAAGGTATAGCAACTCCAATAGAAGCAGCAGCAAGTCTGTTGCGTTCATTATTTTCTACTCTTGCCATAACACAATAAACAATCTCGCCAGAATTCAAATATTTTAATCCTTCTTCTTTAGAAATCATTTTGCAGTTTGGAGGCAGAATACTTGAGACATGAACAAGATTATATTTTTCAATTCCCTTCTTTGTCTCTTCCAACTCCTTTGGTAAGAAATAATTTATTTGGAACAACCATTAAATTAAATTAATTTATTTAACTTTTAAAGATTTCTATATTTTTGGCTTTGTTGAAAATCTTTTTTGAGTTTCTTTTGCGAAGTTTTTTGCCCCACCCCCCAGCACTTCGTTCCCCCTCCTCCGACCCAGCCTCGGGATAAAATAATTTGTACTTCGTGGAGTTGCTTATCTTTTTTTAATATTTGAATTGCCAAGGTTTGCTAAATTCAAAACTTTTTCAACAAAGCCTATCTTTTTTAAAAAAGAATTTTTTACTTCACAAATTTATTAATTATTTCATTTGCGGTTTTCCCGTCGATTTTTCCTTTCATTTCAGTCATCACTAATCCCATATAAGCATTCTTGCTTAAACCCGGTTTTTCTTTTATCAATTTCATAATTTTTTCTTCAATTTCCCCAGCATCTGTTTTTTCAATTTTAATTGCATTCTCAAATTTTTCGCCTTTTGCAAATTTAGCCAGAATTTCCTTGACATTTGATTCAGAAATTTTATTTTTATTCAAAGCAATTAAAACATCCCCATAAATTTCTTCTAAAGCGCTTTCAACATTTTCAAAAGATTTTCCTGTTTTAGCTGAAATTTCTTTTGGAAAAAGCAAAATCATCTTTGCAATAAAATTTGGATTTTTATAAATATTTAATAAATTTCTGAATTCATCAACTTTATTTTGAGCTAATAATAATTTAATCATTTCCTGACTTAAACCTGTTTTATTTAATTCTCCTTCAATTTCTGATTTTAATTTAGGAAGTTCTTTTTTAATTTCATTGATAAGTTCTCTTGAAATTTTTAACAAAGGCAAATCTGTTTCAGGATACATTCTGTCTGCGCCCGGCATTGGTCTGATAAATTCAGTCAACCCCGAAGGCAAAGCATTTCTAACTTCTGATTTTGCCGGCTTGCCTTCGTCAGAAAGTTTTAACTGCCTTTTTATTTCATTTTCAACAATTTTTACAAAAATTTTCATATCCTGAACGCCTTTAAGCTCAACTCTATTTTCATTTCTTATAGAAACATTAACGTCCTGTCTGATTGTTCCAATGCCTCTTTTAACTTTGCAGCTTCTTAAAATTTCCCCTATATGCAAAGCAGTTTCTTTTGCTTGTTCAGGAGATTTAATGTCGGGAGCAGTTGCAATTTCAATTAAAGGAATTCCGAGCCTGTCTAATCTATAAGTTATTTTTCCGTTATCTTCGCTGATTTTTCTTGCAGAATCTTCCTCCAAGCAAATTGTATCAATTTTGACTCTGCCATATTTTGTTTCAATAAACCCGTCGCGGGCAATTAAAACAGTTCTCTGAAAACCGGAAGTATTTGAGCCGTCTATAACAATTTTTCTCATAATTTGGGTTATCGGAATAATTTTGCAGTTTAACAGAAGCGAGATTTGCAAGGCAATTTTCAAAGCTTCCTGATCAATAATTTTTGGCGGCTCTTCATCCAACTCAATCAAACAATTATTATTTTTATAAAATTCATAAATAAATTCTTTTTTTAAAGAAGATTGATATTGCGCGGCAATATCTACTTCCCCTTTTTCTCCGGCAACTGCATGAAGTTTTCTATTTATAATTAAATCCGGCTCGTTGCTTCTTAAAATGCTTGGACATTTACAAAAAAGTTTTTTTGTATCAAGCTGCTGATGAATCTCCAGACCTGATTTAAATTTTAGTTTTTCGTAATCCAACTCTTTTTCAGACATAGATTTATTAAAGAAAAAAGGTTAATAAAATTATTCTTTGGATATTTTATCTAAGTATTTTGAAGAATCAAAAACTCTTTTAATATTAACGGGGAATACTTCTGAAAGACGTTTGCCTGAATATTTTGCCAAAGTTGTTAAGAAATCAAGATACTCTTCGGTAATCAATATATCTTTAATTTGAGGTAAAAATCTAACATAATTATTCTTTCTGGACCTAATCTCTTTAAATCTGGGAGTGCAATAATGAATATTATCCATTGTTAAAATATTGTCAACTTTTACCTGAAAAACTCTTTTTTGTTTTTTTAACTCTTCGTATTTCAAATCTCTATTCCCTTCTTTTTTGCTATCTTCTATTCCTATTGTAGAGTAATTTAATTTATTTTCTAAAGTTTCTTTTAAAACTCCCACAAAAAAATCAGAATCTTCTTTAGCTGATTTTTTATCATTAATATAAGCAGATTTTTTTATTTTATTTCTAATTTCAGAAAATTTGAAAGAATACTTATTATCGCTTGCTATATCCATTTTTCTAAGAGACTTTAAAGATTCAGAACGTTTTTTTGAATATAATTTCTCAATTAAATCCTGTCTTATCTCTTTCTTAAATTTATTTGTTGCAATATCTATTTCCTTAAAACCTCTAATAACCGAGTGACCGCTAACCACTTCATCTATTCCCATTATTTTTGGAAAAAAATCCGGGAAAGTTGTTTTATCCTTTAAAAAATTAAAATACCATGACCGAATAATTTCATTAACATTATGTATTCTGCTGGAAGAAGGTAAATAAAAAACTCTGGAATTATCAAAATCGTTAGAAACTATGTTCATGACTTCTACAAACGGGACAGAACCCATTAAAGGCGCGATTAGATAATCAGGATTTTCCCTTTTAATTATTTCTGAAGCTTTAATCATTGCATCAATATATGAAATTATTTGTTTCTTATTAGCCATAAATTTCTAAACAAAAATCTATATATAAATCTTTCTAATTGTAACTTTTAAATGATTACATATAAAAGGATTAAGCTTTAACATAAACCCAAGATTCTCTCCCGCTGTTTAAAATAACTTTTTTTCTTTTATAATCATCTCCTTCATATTTGTCAATTTTTTTTAATTCTTCTTCAGAAACTTCTAAAACTAATCCAAAAACAAAATCCCGCGGATTTTTAGAATTAATTAAAATCGGAAAAATTTCATTTTCAATATTTATTTGAGAGAGTTTATATCCTTTAATAGAATCTTCTGAAAATTCGGCAACTCGTTCCAAAATTTTTTTCTGAATTTCCGGTTTTTTTAAAAGCCCGTAAACAAAAAGATTTTCCATTTTATTACATTAATTTTATTAAATTTAATTTTTTTGAATATTGAAATTGCTTGTCGTTTGCCCCGCCCACCAGCGCTTCGCTCCCCCTCCGCCAGCCCGAACAGCTTTTTCTATTTATTGATTAATTTCTACGAGCAGGTATCGTGATATTTTTAACACGATAAATTTATCCCCCCAATCTGTCATTCAACTCACCAGAAATATTTTCCAGCATTTTTTCCTTGACATTCCATTCGGGATGCCCCAAAACCCAGCCAAGTTTTACAAAAGCTGTTTCAGCGAGCATATCTTCAAGAAAAAGCGCTCCAATTTCATGCAGTTTCCTTAAATTAGAATAAACATAAGGATCAACTCTTCCATAAATGCATTGCGTTGTAATTCCGACAAAAATTCCTTTAGAGACAATTTCTTTTAAAATTGGAATCCAGGAATTTTTAGAAGTAAGGGCGGGAACATGTCCTAAACCGCTTGCTTCAATAATAATTCCTTTGTATTTATTTTTCAAATAATAATTTAAAATATTTGGATCCTGACCAGGATAAAATTTTAACAAAGCAATTTTTTCCTCAAATTTTAAATCAAGTTTAACTTTTTTATTATTTCGCAAGTTATATTCTCTTAAAATTTCAATTCTGTTGCCCCCTGATTCGGTGTTTGCGGGCCTCGAAGAGGTTCTCGCACCTTCTTGGTGTACACCTGCCGGTGCTGGAAAAATTTTTGCAAATGGCTCAGCATTCACAACTTTAAATGCATCTCTTTTTGAAGAATGAAGTTTTCGGACTTTTGTTCCAGGCATTGCATAACAAAAATCATCATTAGTTGAACCATGTCCGACAAGCATAACTTCTGCAATATCTGAAATTGCAGCGAGAGCAGAACATTTTAAATTCAAAGCAGCGTCGCTGCTCGCCCTGTCAGAACTTCTCTGGCTGTAAGTTAAAACAACTGGCTTGTTTAAATCTTTAATAAAAAAACTCAAAGCAGAGGAAGTATAATGCAAAGTGTCTGTTCCATGGGCAACAATAACCCCCTTAATATTTGAATCATTAAGCAACTCTTTTGTAATTTTTGCAATTTTTTGCCAGTCTTTATAATCCATATCCTCGCTAGCTTTCATAAATGGAACTTCAATTTTAGCAACATTGGCAATTTCAAAAATTTCAGGATAAAATTTAAATAGCTCTTCCGGAGAAGAAAGAGGCGCAACAGCTCCGGTTTTTGAATCATAGCGGTTTGCAATTGTCCCGCCAGTGAGAATCAAAGCAATATTTGGTTTTTGAAAATCTTTTTTAATTTCTAATTTTTCTGTTTTCAAACTTGCTTTTTTTAGAACTTTAATTTCTAAAATATCTTTCTTGTTAAATCCAATATTATATCCGGTGTCTAATTTCAAAAGAACAATTCCTTTTTCAGAACTCTCCAAAAGAGTCCCTTCATAAATTGTTTTAGATAAATGAACTTCAACCAAGTCGCCCGGGTTTGCAGAGGATTTCATGTAAATAAATAATAAAAATAATTAATAAATCTATCTAAGCGCAACAATCACTTCTCTTACAATTCCCAACACAAAAATTAAACTCAATAAAATTATAACAACCCAATTAATAAAAATTGAATATTCAGGCTTTCTTTCTTTCTTTTCCTTGGCTTTTTTAATCATAAAAAAAATCAAAATAGCAACAAGCCCTCCTGAAATAGCTCCGCCTATTGAAAGAATTTTTGTAAAAGTAAAATATTTAGATATTTTTATCAATAGAAAAATAAAAATTGGAATTAAAGAAGACAAAAACCAGGATTTAATTTTTTTATACTTTAAATCATAAGCAAAATGATCCTGCAAAGCGTTGCCTAAAGCAAGATACGAAGTGAACATTGTAAAAATTCCAAGCAAAATAAAAATCGGTCCAAGAGCAATAGTTGCAATTTCCGGCGTTTCACCGCCTTTAAAACCAACGACAACTAATGTAAATAAGATATAAAAAAGAATAGTAATTAAAGTCCCGGTTAATAAAATTTTTTTCATTAAAATTTTATCCTTTTTTAAAATAATATTTATTTCCGGAATTGCGAAAAAAGAAAGCAGCGCAAATAAAACAACTCCAAAAGGCAAAAATAAAAAATTGGTGTTTATCGTAGCCAAATTTTCAAAAGAAATTTTCTTGGTAAAAAAAACTGCGATTAAAATAAACAAAATAAATATTGCGCTGACTCCGAATTTTTCAAAAGTTTTGAGGGCTTTGAGCCCTCTCCACAATAAATAAGACATAAAAATTCCAAATAAAATTCCTATTAAAATCGCATAATTAAAATTGTTGAAAAATAAAAAACTAAAACTCTCGCTAATTCCGATGAGATACGCAAGAATTGCAGAATATACTCCAAAAATAAATGCAAAACTCATAAAAAAGCTTCCTGTTTTTCCGAGATATTTTTTAGCGTAACCGCCCAACTGATGCTTCCCTTTTGTTCTGAGCATTATCTCTCCGAGATAAAGATTAGCTAAAAGAATAATTGCTCCAATTAAAAGAATGTGGATTGCGCCGATTAAAAATCCGGATTTTGCGACAACATAAGGAATCCCTAAAACTCCTGCGCCAATTGCAGTGCCGATTAAAATTGATATTCCCGCAAGAAATGTTTTGGTTTTTGAATTCATTTTGTCTCTTTTAAAAAATGAGCCCAGGAGGAATCGAACCTCCATCAGCGGGGTATTCCGAAGCCCGCTCGCAATCTTAGTTTTTTCTTACATTGTAGCTTCTTTTTTTCTAAAAAAGAAACCCATCGCGAACTTCCTCACCGAAACCCGATATTCTATCCGTTAAACTATGGGCCCAATATAAATTATAAAATAAAAAACCTTTTTATAGTTTAGTTTTCTGTGATAAATATGAGAAATCAAGAAGAGGCAGGGCGTCATGTTGTTTTAAGAAAACATCATAAGTGGATGATTGGAGGAATAAGCGCCGTCGTGGTTATTTATATGATTGTTTCAATTATTATAATGAGCGGACTGGCTGTAAAACAAACTTCAGATTCCAATAAACTCGCAAACGAAATTAATAAATTACAAGCAGATACTCAAAGTAAATTAAATGAATTAACAGAAAATCTTTTATTAGTAAAAGAAGATATAAGGCAAACAAAAGAAAACTTGACAGATATTGGAGCAATCAGGGAAGAATTTGATTTGCTAAAAGCATCAACCGGCGAAGATTTCTCGTCAATAATAGAAGATTCATTAAAAGGAGTGGTTACAATAAAAACAAATGTTGCGCAGGGAACAGGTTTTCTTATTTCCAGCGACGGCTATCTTGTAACAAATGCTCATATGCTTTCCGGAGCCAATGAAGTTCAAATCACTACTTTTGATGAAAAGAAAATTCCTGCAGAATTGGCAGGATATAATGCAGAATTAGATATTGCATTATTAAAAATAAATGGAGATTATTCTTTTTTGGAATTTCGGCAGGGAATAAATGAATTAAACGCGTATGTTCAAACCGACGCTGCGCTAAATCCAGGGAATTCAGGAGGTCCGTTGATAAATAAAAATGGAAAAGTAATTGGAATAAATAATTTTAAGCTTGGTTCGGGAGAAAGTTTGGGATTTGCGCTTGAATCAAATTATATTAAAGATGCTGTAAATGCGATTTCGCTGGAAAAATTAGGGAAGGAGATATTGGAATAGGATTATTTTTGAACTTTATATAAAACAGCAAAAGAATAAGGCAAACTCTTTTTTATTTCTGTTTTTTCAATTTTATTAAAACCTGCTTTCCTTAACAATAAATCATAATTTTCTATAGGCATGTGATAATCCCTTATTCCTACATCAACATAATCTCCTTTATTATTTTGTAAAAGAACTTTGAATTCTAAATCTTTTTTGTTATAATCAAAATCATCAGAAAAAACTAATTTAAAACCAGGAAATTTATTTTCTCTTGTTTTTGGATTAGTTATTACAAAATAAAATTTTCCTTTTTGTTTTAAAATTTCAAAGATATTTCTAAATGCTTTTTGCACTTGTTTTTCTTTCATCTCCATAAAAACATAATTAGAGCTTACTATATCAAAGTAATTTTTTTGTTTTTTTACGAATTTTTTATCAAGAATATCTGCGAAAAGTAAATTATTTCTAATATCGGGTTGAGCCTGTGAAATCATTCCTCGGTCAATATCTATTCCCAAAACTTCTTTATTATTAAAATTCTTTAGAAAATGCCCATCTCCACAACCAATTTCTAAGATGGAATTAAACTTCTTCTTTTTTATTTTTTCCAACATAGTTTTCTCTGCATAAATCTTAAGCTCTTGTGAAAGTTTATCTAACTTATAATATTTTTCTGCATTTTTCATAAAAAACTAATTATAGAAAAATATTTAAATAATATTTCCCCCTAAGGAGGATATGGAAGAAAAAATATTTGAAGAGATAGGATTCACAAAAGGGGAAACAAAAGTTTATCTTTCTCTTTTAAAATTAGGAGAATCTACAGTGGGACCAATATCAAAAAAATCAGGAATTACAATGTCAAAGGTATATCCGATATTAGAAAAATTATCCAAAAAAGGTCTTATAACTCAAGTAATTAAAGAAAATTCAAGATATTTCCAATCATTAAATCCAAAAAGCATATTAAATTTTATAAAAGAAAAAAAGAAAAAATTAAATAAAGAAGAAGAAAGAATAAAAAAGGTAATCCCTTCTTTAATTAATCAACAAAAAAAAGAGGCTGAATACTCTGCAAGGATATACGAAGGTTTCAATGGAATGAGAACACTATATGATGAAATAATAGATTACTTATCAAAATCAAAAGAAGATTTTAAAGGATTTACAATGGGTGAAGACTATAATGATGAAAAAATTAATCTTTTCTTCCATAATTATGATGCAAAAAGAAGGGAGAAAAAAATAAAAACCAAACTGATTGGAACGAAATCTCAAAAAAAATTCTTAGACAAAGAATATGGAAAAAAATCAAACCTTTCAATAAAATATACAAAAAACAAAATTCCTTTTGGAACAATAGTTTTTGGAGATAAATTAGCTATTTTGAATTGGTCTGGCAAGCCAGTTGCATTTTTAATTCAATCAAAGCAAACAGCCAAATCCACAGAAGATTTATTTGATGAATTATGGAAAACAGCAAAACCTTAAATTAATAAATCTCATTTTATTCAAAATAGTATGTCAAAAGAAAACACAGAAGGCTTAACCGCAAAAAAAGAGGAGGATAATGCAAAATGGTATGAAGAAGTCTGCCTTAAATCAGAGCTTGCGGAATTTTCTTCTGTAAAGGGAACAATGATAATTCGTCCTCGGGGATATTTTATCTGGGAAAAAATACGGGAATATTTTAATAAAGAAATTATAGAAAAAACAAATTGCGAAAACGCTTATTTTCCTTTATTCATTCCGGAATCATTTTTTAAAAAAGAAGCAGAACATGCCAAAGGTTTTCAGCCGGAAGTTGCCTGGATTGATGAAAAATTAACTTCTCCGGGAGAAAGGCTCGCAATCCGCCCGACATCAGAAACAATTATTTATGATTCTTATTCAAAATGGATTCGCTCTTATAATGATCTCCCTTTAAGAATAAACCAGTGGTGCAATATTGTAAGATGGGAAACAGAAGCAACAAAACTTTTTTTGAGGTCAAGAGAATTTTTGTGGCAGGAAGGGCATTGCGTTTATGAAACAGAAAAAGAGTGTGACAAAGAAACTTTGCAGTATATTGAGCTTTACAAAAAACTTTGTGAAGAACTTTTAGCTCTGCCTGTTTTACTAGGGAAAAAAACAGAAAAAGAAAAATTTGCAGGGGCAAAATACACTTTTACAATTGAATCGTTCATGCCCGACGGAAAAGCTTTGCAGTGCGGAACCTCTCATAATTTAGGGCAGGGATTTGCAAAAGCATTTAATATAGAATTCCTCGGCAAAGATGAAAAAAAACATTTGCCCTGGCAAAATTCTTGGGGGCTTTCCACAAGATTAATTGGAGCGACAATAATGATGCATTCAGATAATAAAGGATTAGTTCTGCCGCCAAAAATAGCAAAAAATAAAATCGTAATAATTCCCATCTTATTTGATAAAACAAAAACTGAAATTTTAAAGCAAGCTGAAAAAATTAAAGAAGAACTTAAAGAATTTGCTCCAATTTTAGACGACAGAGAAGATCATTCTCCTGGAAATTTTCTGAATGGGAACTTAAAGGCATTCCATTAAGAATTGAAATCGGACCAAAAGATTTAGAAAAAGAATCTGTTACAATAGTAAAAAGAAACAATTCTGAAAAACTTCAGATAAAAATAAAAGAGCTGGAAAAAAAAATTCCAAAATTACTTGATGAAATTCAAAACGAGCTTTTTAGCTCTGCAAAAAAATTCTTGGAATCAAGCACTATTGAAGCAAAAAATTTTGATGAATTTGAAAAAGCAATAAAAAAGAAGCAAATCGCAAAAACAAAATTTTGCAATGAAACTTCCTGCATTCAAAAAAAATTTCCGGAAAATGTTTTGCGTGCGGAAAACCTGCAAAAACTGAAATTTATTTTGCGAGAAGTTATTAATTTTTTAAATTAACCTGAGAAATAAGACATACTATCAATTACAGGAATTTCTTTTTTCATTTTTTTAGCTGTATACGACAATTGAGTTAAGCTCTTCTTCAAGCCTTAAAGTAAACTCATAAAGAGCTCCCAATTCTCTTTCCACAATTTCTTGTTCCATTTTTAGTTTTTCTGTTCCTTTTAGGTTTGTCATTTTTTGGCTAACCTCAACTAATTCCTTCTCGGTCCGAATCAGAACTATCCCTTCAACTTAATTCAGACCAAAAAGCTGAATTAAATTAAAGTTTTTTAATTGAAATGTAAACTAAATTAAACATGCAGTTCTCTGTTGTATGGTTTAGCCTACTTTCCATGATTTATACAATGATTTTCTCTTTTTATATTTTTCTATATCAAATTCTTCAACTAAAAGTGATAAAAAGATTTTTTAGATAATTTAATTTATTAAATTTTGATTAATTAATTCTGCTTTAGGGGTAAAAGGGATTTTTAATGAATTTTTAGATTTGTCTCGCCAAAATGCTCCTCGCTTACGCTCGTCGGATTTATTTATTTTCTAACATAAACCGTTTTTCCATTCATTGAAATAGCATCCTTTAGTATTAATTGTTTTAATTGATTAACCAAGCTTTTCAAAATTTTTAGGCGGTAACAACTTTCCTAAATTTTTCCTTGACGAAGTCCGGAAAAATTCAAATTAATTCTGCGAAGCAGGTATTTTAATTTTCCCCAACAATTTCCCTAGTCAATTCTTTAAACTTTGGCAAATCTTTTTTCATAATTTTTGCGCCAACTGCGTTTTCATGGCCCCCTCCTTTAGCATTTTCAAAATTTCCCTGCTGTAAAACTTTGTCTAAAATATTTTTTGCATTTTCGCCGCGGCCGGAAATATTTGCAAATGAGTTTGATTCAGAAGCATATGCAACAAAAATTATTCTTCCCGGAAAAAGATATTTTAAGCTGTTTGAAATTTCTGCGCTCATGCTTGTATCTCCGCCATATTCAAAAAAAATTAATTTGTCAGAAGCTTTTGCCTGCTCTTGCGCCTCATCTAAAAACTTTTTAAGTTTTTTATTAATTATCTGGTATTTTTCGTGCATTTCCTGATTTTCAGAAGTTTTTTCCAAGATTTCATAAGGACTTTTAACTCTCATCAAAAATTTAATCATCTTAACGACGTTTGTGGTTTTGTCTTTCAAACCGCAGTTCAAAAGATGCGCAACAACCCCTATTCTGGAATTATATAAAATTTCAAATGCATTTGTTGAATCAATAAACAGGTCCGGATAAAGTTTTTTAAATTCTTCATAAATTTCCGGGACAAAATTATCAGAAATGCTTCCCACAATTGCAAGCCATAAATCCTCTTTTTTTTTAGTTGTTTCATAACACAAATAAGTAGTTGAGCTTGGAAAATCTTTTCCAAGAAGAGGGTTGTAATAATTTACAAAATTCGGAACTTTATTTTTTTCTGTATTATGGTGGTCAATCCAGACAACAGGCAGATTTATTTTTTTAATTTCTTCCCAAAATTCTTCTGAAACCGCCGGGATGTCTAAAATAAAAAGATAATCAGGATTAAATTCATTAATTTTTCTAAAATAATTTTTATCTAATGGAGAAGATTTTACCGGAAATCCTTTGCCTCTTTTAATATATTTCTGCAATAAAATAAAACTGCACAATCCGTCAGGATCATTGTCAAAAAAGAATAATGGATTTTGAGCGTTGTTTAGATGTTCTTTAATTTGGCTTCTTGCCAAATTTGTCAAAAAATTTCCTTTATGCCCTTCCTTAGGGTATGTTTTTTGTTCCTTTTTAATCTCAGAAATTTGTTTTGTTGTTAG
>JACOWL010000038.1 GCA_016176815.1 Candidatus Pacearchaeota archaeon | reverse complement strand
TTTAATTAAAGTAGTAAACACGCCAACCATCACTGCAAGCACTACACCGACTAAAAAAGCCCATGCCCCGATAATATTTTCTTTAGATTTTAATACCATCTTGGAATATTATTTTTAATATCATTTAATATAAATATTTTTCTGTTTGAGATGGAAAGTATTGTTTTAATAAATTGCTCGCTTCGCTCGTTATAGGAAAATTTATCATAAACAGCTTTAACATTTTAATTACCCTAATCTATAAACTCAATTTTTTGGAATTTGCAGACACTATAAGCTTCCTAATTTCTGCGAACAAAGTGAGCAGGTATTTCAGCATTTTCAATTATTAAACTATCAGCCCAATATAAAAAAATTTATAAAGAGGGTTTTATCAATATTAGCATGATAAAGAAATTTTTGCTCATCTTCTTTTTATTTTTATTTGCTATGCAATTTGTCTTAGCCCAGGATACGGAGATTAAAATTAAAACCCCTGAATTTACTGAAATTCATTTGACTGTTTTAGATCCTGACGCAGATTACAACTCTTATGCAATTTACAAACAAACTTCTGATGCTTACGGAGACGCGACATTTACTTATTCGGGAGAGGAACTTGTTTTTGATTTAATGGTTGTTTTAAAAAAATCAGACAAGACAATTTCATCTGAAAAATATCGGGAAAATTATGTTGCAGGAGATCCCGTTTATTTAGAGATTATTCCCGCCGGATATGAAATCAGGGAAACTCCAACAATTTCCAGGACAGTTAATGGAACTGACAGCGATATTAATGCGACTGATTCTACAGAAGAATTTAATCAAACAATAGAAGAAACAAATTTAACTTCTAATGAAACTTTAGAGAAAAAATCAGGGTTTCTCGGTTCTTTTTTAAAATTTGAAAAAAAAGATAAACCTGAAAAAACAGATGAAGAAAGCAAATTTTCTTTTCAATGGTTATATTATGCAGGCGGGCTTGTTTTATTATTTGGAATTGGATTTTTCATTTTTAAAAGTTACCAGACACCAAGTCCACGAAAGATAAAAGTTACAAAATTAAGCGAAACCCAGCCAAAATCTTTTGATTCAAAAAATGTAAATGAACTTATCAGCGATGCAACAGACAGAATAAAAAAAGCTCAAAAAGAAATAGATGTTCTTAAGAAATATAAGGGATAATTTGAGTTTCCAAAATTTTTCACTAAAAACCAAACTCCGGACAGAGCAACTAATTCAAAACATTTTCAACAGAGCCTTTTCTTAACAGAAAAGTTTAAATAATTTGATTAAGGGATATATTCATGGCAAAAAGAGCATGGATATTTATAATTTATCTTATTGTAGCGCTGTATATCATTGGATTTGAAATAGTAAAACTTCCGGATTTTTTGATTAGTATAAACAAATTGGTTTTGCTCGTTGCAGCCGTTTTTATTCTTATTGAAAGTTTCAAATATCTCAGAGAATATCCTGTTTATTGATTTTAGGCTCTGTTGAAAATCTCTTTTTTGTTTCTGTTTTGAATTCAAATTCCCGCTAAAGCTTGCCTAAAGGCAAGCACCCACCCTTAATTATTTGACAGCCAAGCCAAAGAAAGTTACGAATTCAAAACATTTTCAACAGAGCCTTGATTTTAATTAATTTTATATATGCTGAATTGTTATTCTAAATATGGAAAAAAAGGGGCAATTAACAATCTTTATAATCATCGCGATTTAATAGAAACTGCTTTTTTATCTTGTTTAGAAGACGAGGTTTTAACTGGAGCAGATGTTTTAGAATCTCAGGGAGGGTATATTGAACTGCCTGAATTTGAGCCCGGAAGCGATTTCATGCCGTTTTCTTCTCAGCTGAATTTTTTAGGAAATCCAATTCCGTATTGGTATTATGTTTCAGGAAATAATATTAAAAAAGAGCAGATTCCTTCAAAAGAATTTATGGAGGGCGAATTAGAAAAGTTTATTGACGGCAAAATTCAAAACTGCAATTTAGAAAAATATTATCAGGAAGGATATAAAATTTCAATCGGGGCTCCCGAATCAAATGTTATTATTCGGGATAAAGATATAAAAGTTGAACTGAAAATGGATTTAGGAATTAATTTTGGAGAAGAGAGCGCAATTATAAATGAACATAATAAAATTGTTGAATCTAATTTAGGAAATCTTTATGACGCCGCAAAAAGCGTTTATGAACACGAGCAAAATAATTTATTTTTGGAAAAATATGCTGTGGATAATCTGAGAAGTTATGCTCCTGTTGACGGGGTTGAAATCAGCTGCAGTCCGCTGCACTGGAATGCTGACGAAGTTTTTGCCGAGCTTGGAGACAATATTGAAACAAATACTCTTGCTTTAAGAAATCAGGGAAAAGAGAATAATTATTTTGTTGTTGATTTGCCTGTTTCATCGGATTATGAAGTCAGATTTATTAATTCGCAGGAATGGGCGCGAGCTTTTGAAGTTGAGCCGTCGGAAGAAAATCTTCTTCTTGCAACTCCCGTTGGAAATCAGCCAGATTTGGGAATATTAGGGTTTTGTTATGTCCCGTATCATTTTGTTTATAATATTAAATATCCTGTTCTTGTCCAGATTTCAAAAGACCAGGAAACTTTTCAGTTTCCAATGGCGGTAGTTATTCAGGGAAATAATCCAAGAGAGCCGTTGAATGCAACTGCATCGGAAGCAGAAAGCATTGAATTATGCGAAAATAAAAATACTAAAATAAAAATAAATGTTTTTGATTCCAATTCAAAACCGGTTGATGCGGAAATTTCTTATGAATGTTTTGGAGAGAGCTGTATAATTGGAGAAACTTCATCCGGAAGTTTAGAAAGTGATTTTCCCCAGTGCGTAAATGGATTTGTCGCCGCTAAAGCAAAACTTCCGATTAATTTAAAACTTGATGGAGCAGATTATAACGGCGAAGCAATAATTAATTTTATTTCTGAGGATGATATTTCCAGAACAATTGTTTATCCGGAGCAAAAAGTTATTGGACTCAGCGAGGGTTTTTATGATGTAAGAGTTCAGATTTATAAGGACTCATCTTTTGAGCTCAGCAAGACAACGCAGGAGCAGTGCGTTGACATTCCAGTAGGAATTTTTGGGCTGACAAAAAAGAAATGTTTTGACATTGAATTTCCTGCGCAACTTGTATCAAAAGCATTGGCTGGAGGAGGAACTCAGGAATATTATCTTTTAGAATCAGAATTAGCTGGAGCAAATAGTTTGGAAATTAATGTTGAAAGTCTGCCCGTTCCGGATACAATTGAAAAAATCCAGGACAATAATCTTTTATTTGAAATTAAACCTGTGAGGATTGTGTTTAGATGAAAAACAAAAAAGTTTATTTAATTCATAGATGGGGAGGAGATTCTGAAAGCGATTGGTATGGCTGGGTTAAAAAAGAATTAGAAAAAAAAGGAATTCCGGTTGGTGTTTTTGATATGCCTGACAGCGAAAATCCGAAAATAGAAAAATGGGTTAAATATCTTGAGGAAAATATAAAAGAGGTTGATGAACAAACTTATTTTATCGGACACAGCATCGGATGCCAGACAATTTTAAGATATCTGGAAAAATTGCATAAACATAAAAGAATTGGAGGATGTGTTTTGATTGCGCCCTGGTTTAATCTAATTAATTTAGAAGCAGATGAATTAAAAATCGCGCATCCTTGGATTAATGCTCTGATAGATTTTAGCAGAATTCTTGAACATTGCAATAATTTTTTATGCATTTTTTCTAAGGATGATCCGTATGTTCATCTTGATGAAATTGAAAAATTTAAAAAAAATCTTGGAGCAAAGATTATTATAAAAGAAAAACAGGGGCATTTTACTGAAGACGACGGAATTAAAAAAATTCCTGAAATATTGGAGTTTATAACCTAAAGGTTACAAGATAAAATAAAATGAAAAACAAAAAAAATAAAATTTCAAAAATTGCATTAGTTTTATTATTTGGAATTATTTTATTTATTTCAGGCGTCAGCGCATATTCTGTATCAAGCCCTCAATATACTCAATCCGGTTTTGGATATT
>JACOWL010000015.1 GCA_016176815.1 Candidatus Pacearchaeota archaeon | reverse complement strand
GCAGAAGTTTCCAATCCAAGTATAGGGGTGAATTATCCAGAAAAAGCGGTTTTAAATCAAGAATTTATTTTTAAAATAAAATTAATTAATTTTGATGAAGATATTTATGATGTGAAAATTGATATTTTATCCAATGAAAACAGGATTTCAGAAATTTTAAATGAAAACTTGTGGAAATCCACCTCGTATTATGTGAATAATGCATTAAGCCAAAATCAGGAAAAAGAATTTTTAATGAAAATTACCAAAGAATTTGAAAGCGCTGAAATTACAATTAAAATAAAAGATAGTTCTGAAAAAACAAAAATATTTTCAGGTTATTTAATCTCAAAATCAAATGAAATAATTAATGAAACAGAAGAAGAATATGCCTATCAAAATTCAGCAGAAGACAGCAAACTAAATGAAACAGAGACAATAATTATTATCGGAAGCGCAACAGCCAATGCAAAAGATATAAAAAGCGAAGAGAACACAAAAAAATTAAATAAAAATGATTATGCAAAATACATTTTAAGCGCGTTTGCTTTTTTGCTGGCATTATTATTTTTACTGAAGAAAAAAATATTTAAAAAAGAATATAAAAATGAATTCCAAAAACAAGAATTTGAAAATAAATAAAATAAAAGCGATTTTTATATTAGAAATAATCGGCAGACCAAAAGAGCATTTAGTTCAGACTCTTGAAAAAATAATTGAAGCAATTAAGGGGGAAAAAGGAGTTAAAGTAATTGAATCAAAAATTAACGAGCCTGTTGAACTAAAAAATAATAAAGATTTTTACGCGACTTTTGCTGAAGTTGAAATTGAAGCTGAAGAAATTTTGCAGATTGCGATTTTAATGTTTAAATATATGCCTGCAAATATAGAAATAATTGAGCCAGAATTGATTGCGCTGTCAAATAATGGATGGAATGACATTTTAAATGAATTAGCAAGAAGACTTCATGCATACGACGAAATGGCAAGAGTTCTGCAAATCCAGACTGCAAAACTTCAAAGAGAGTTAAAAGAGCACGGATTTGAAATTAAAGACGGGAAATTAGTTAAAAAAGACGATTCAAAAGATGAAGAAATTAAAGAGGAATAAATAATTTAATTTCTTAAAAGTAAAAACTGGAAATTTTTTCATTAATCTTCTAAATAATAAATTTATGGATAAACCATGCTGGTCTAAAGACCATACAGGAATAAGGAATATCAAATTAAATAATTAATATCTGGAAAAATTAAAAAATCTCCCTAAATATGCAGCACCTTGAAATTTTTAAAATCCTGAAATTTTTCCTGTTTGGTCTGAACATCCCTTACCTGGGCATTTTTAGGCCCCATCTTGCAAACTTCAATCATTTTGTTGACATCTTCAGAATTTCCTTCTAAAAAAACTTCCACTCTGCCGTCTTCTAAATTCCTGACAAAACCTTTGACATTATATTTTTCAGCATTTTCTTTGATAAAACTTCTGAAATAAATTCCCTGAATATTTCCCGTGATATATACACGAATTGATTTTTTCATTTTGATGTTTAAATGATAATTTAAGCTGGTTTATTAAATTTTATGTTATTGTTTTTGCGGAATTTTTTACCTCTTAGAAAATTTTTTGCTTATATTTATTTTGATGATTGATTTGTATACTTTAAAATTTATATTCCCCTTCTATCCAGTTCATTATTAACAACTGCGATTGTCTGGCTTGCAAAATAAGTTTTAGGTCCTATGGAAACTGGCGTCGCTGTTTGTTTTAATCTTTTTAATTCTTTTTTAGGCAAACCTTCATGGTCTCCTAAGATAAAAACGCAATTATCTGAAATTTTTGCCTCGCGAATATCCTTGCCTTTTTTATCTAAAATAAAAATTTCATTTCCTTGCTCTGCAAGTTCATCAACAACTTTTAAAAAACTTTTTTTCTCAACAAAGCATCCCGGAAGAGGATTTGTTTTTTCTCCTTCCTTATATTTGTAAAGAATTTTTTTTATTAAATTTCCAATATCTTTTTTTGAGATTTCCAATTCATCTGTAACCTGAATTTCAATATGCTTTGGAGGATCCGGCTGTCCGTAAAAAATAAAATGAAATTTCACATCTTTTCTAAAATCATGAGACAAAAAAACTCCTTGTATAAAACTATGAATTGCGATATCAATTCTCCCCGCTTTCATCAGCTCTCCGTGAGCCAAAGCACTTCCGCTCGTTACTGCCGAGTTTGAAAAATATATTAGGTGTCGCATTTTACTTCTTTATGCCTAAAACATTTAATTGTGTGGTCATTTATCATTCCTGCTCCCTGCATGAAAGCATAGCATATTGTTGAGCCGACAAATTTAAAACCTTTTTCCTTCATGTTTTTGCTCATCGCGTCTGATTCTTTGGATGTTGCTTGAATATGTTTAAGGCGCTTAAGCTTATTATTTATTGTTTTGTAATTTGTAAATTGCCATATGTATTTGTCAAAAGAGCCGAATTGCTTCTGCATTTCAAGGAATTTTTTTGCATTTGTGATTGCGCTAAAAATTTTTAACTTATTTCTTATTATTCCAGCATCATTCATCAGCCTTTCCACATCTTTTTCATTATATTTTGCTATTTTGATGGGATTGAAATTATGAAACGCTTTTCTGAAATTCTCTCTTTTGTAAAGTATTGTTCTCCAGCTTAATCCTGCCTGAAAAGTATCCAAGATGAGGTATTCAAACAATTTTCTGTCGTCGTGATTGGGCTTCCCCCATTCTTCATCATGATATTTAACCATCAATTCATTTCCCTTTTCTTTTCCCGGCCACTCGCATCTGCTTTTCATTTTATCTCCTGCATCACAAATTCCGCCTTAGCAAAAATCTCTCCGGAATTTATTACTTTATACATCCCGATAAATTTATCCCCGCAAAAAATAGAAATTATTTTTCCAATATTTTCTTTTTGTGTTTTCTTTAAATCTTCTTTGTGAATTGGCTTGCCCGTAAAAATTTTTTTTAAATTTTCCGATTTAATTTCAACAACAAGATAAACTTCTGAGAGAATTTCCGCAGGAATTATAATTTTTCTCAAATTTTCTTCATTTCCATTTTCATATTCATCAACTGCTTTCTCAAAATCATATAAATTAACGATTGAATTTTCTTCAAAAATTCCAGCGCGAATTCTTCTTAATTCAAGCATATGCGCTCCAACATTCAATTCTTTCCCTAAATCATCAATTAATTTTCTAATATATGTTCCTCCTTGAACTTCGGTTTTAAACAAAAAATCTTTTTTATTTTCGCTCTGCTCCAAAATCTCAAAAGAAATAATTTCCCTTTCTCTTTCAACTCTTTTAACTCTTGATTTTACCGGCGGAGTTTGTTTAATTTTTCCTAAAAATTTTTCTTTAATCTTTTCTTTAATCTTTTCTAAAGAAATTTCTTCATGCATCTTTATTTTCTCCAAGAAAAAATCCTGTTAATTTACAGGCGCGATTTAATGCAACCGGCAAAACTCCTGTAACTTTTGGGTCAAGAGTTCCAAAATGAGAAGTTTTTCTTAAATTTAATTTTTTCTTCACAAAATCAGAAACATTAAAACTCGTCGGTCCTGAAGATTTGTCAATATTAATTATTCCAAATTCAAGAAGTTCTAAAATTGATTTTTGAGATTTTATTTTATTTACATCCATAATCTTTAAAGAAAAACCAAGATTAAAAGATTAACCTTCTATTTTAATATATATTTTGTAATATATTTATCTGATTATGTTATTATTAAAATATATTTTGTATTATACCTGTTTAAATAGATATTCTACGCAACAAAACTTTTTTAAATTTAACTGGGCATAAATTAAAATGAACCAAACTCTCGCATTAAAACAACTTAAGCTCTTGGATAAATATGGGAAAAGAATGCGTTTGGCGGCAGAAAAATGGGTAAATGAATTTCAAACATTGATTTCTATAATCCTGTCAGCAAGAACCCGCGATGAAACGACTATAAAAGTTGCAAAAGAACTTTTTAAAAAATATCCGACAGCAAAAAAATTATCCAAAGCAAATATTAAAGAAATTGAAAAAATAATTAAGCCGGTGAATTTTTACAAAAATAAATCAAAAAATATTTTAAATTGCTCTAAGATTTTGATTAAAGAATATAATTCTGAAATTCCTGAATCTATTGATGAACTGATTAAACTTTCAGGGGTTGGAAGAAAAACAGCGAATGTTTTTTTAGCTGAAAAAGGCAAAAATGCCATCGGTGTTGATACTCATCTAAATTATGTCTCTAGGAAATTAGGATGGTCAAACCATGTTGATCCACACAAAATTGAAATAGATTTGGAAAAATTATTTCATAAAAATTACTGGAGAAAAATAAATCCGATTGCTGTGCGTTTTGGCAAGACGTACACTAGTCGCAAAGAGAAGGATAAAATTTTGGAGGAAATAAAATGCAACCCCTAATTAACATAATTGAAAACCTAAAAAAATCTGAAATCAAAAAAATTATTGATTCCCGTATGAAAGAATTTTCTGAACTTGGCAAAAAGAACATAAATGAAATTTTTAAAGAATTATGCTTTTGTCTTCTTACTGCAAATTTTTCTGCGCAGGGAGGAATTAAAATTCAAAATGCTGTTGACAATGGATTTCTAACGCTGTCTGAAACAGATTTAGCAAAAAAACTTTCTGAATTAGGGCATAGATTTCCAAATGCAAGAGCAAGATATATTTTTGAAGCCAGACAAAAAATAAATGATTTAAGAAAAATTTTAGAAAATGAAGAAGATGAAATAAAAAAACGAGAAGAAATTGTTAAAAATATAAAAGGATTGGGAATGAAGGAATCTTCGCATTTTTTAAGAAATATTGGGTATAAAAATTTGGCAATAATTGATTTTCATATTGTGGATTTACTTGTTAAAAATAATTTAATTATAAAACCAAATTCAAAATCTTTAACTCCAAAAAAATACATTGAAATTGAAAATTTATTAAGAGAAATTGCTGAAAAGACTAATTTAAATCTTGGAGAGCTTGATTTATATTTGTGGTATGAAGAAACCGGGAAGATTTTGAAATGAAAAATAAAAATTTATATATTTTAATTCTGTGTTTTATTATTTTGCTTTTATTAATTATTTTATATCTTAATTTTTCTGATAATAAAAATAAAGTCTGCTTCTCTGAAAAATGTTTTGATGTTGAAATTGCTTCAACTCAAGAAGAGCTTTCAAAAGGATTAATGTTCAGAGAATCTTTAGATGAAAATTCAGGAATGTTGTTTATTTTTCAAGAAGAAAGAGCGTATAATTTTTGGATGAAAAACACTTTAATTTCGTTGGATATAATCTGGATTAATTCAAACAAAGAAGTTATTTTCATTGAACATAATGCTCAACCCTGTCAAGAAGAAAATTGCGAAAGTTTTACTCCAAATGAAACAGGAAAATATGTTTTGGAATTAAATGCGGGAACAGCTGAAAAAATTGATTTAGAAATTGGAGATGAAGTTGAATTTAAAATTAAAAATAATTAAGATTTACGCGTGCGTTTTTTTATAAATATTTTTTTCCTGCCTCTCTTGGCTTGAAGTTTTTCCTTTAACAGTATGCTTTTCTTTTTTATGTTCTGCTTTTTCAAATTTCTCGCCTGCCTCAACAACGGCGCTCTTTTTTTCAGATTCCTCTTTTTTATCCTCTACTCCGTCTTTATTCTTGTCTTCAGATTTTTGAGGCTCAGCAGAAGGCACAGCAGTGTCATCCTTTGAGGAGTCATCCCTCGGGGATTCTTCAATTTTTTCCCCGGTTTTCTTTTCTTCTTTTTCTTTAACTTGGCCACGCTTGGACGAGTTTGTCAAAAAATTTCCTCTTTTTTGTTCCCTTTCTTTTGCTTTTTCAGCCCCTTTTTGCTCTCTTTTTTCTTCACGAGCTTTTTTGAATTTTAATTTTTCCGGCAAATCAGCAAGTTCAACTTTTACAATCTCTCCTTCCTTAATTGCTTTAACTTTAACCTTATACGGCGGTTTTCTAATTCCTCTAAACCATAAATATTCGTTTAAATATTTGTCAATTTTTATTTTATTTAAATTTCCATCATAAACTTTCATATGCCTGGCTAAAAATTCCTTGATTGTTCTTACCGCTTTGTTTGTTTTTTTATATCTCGGAACTGCGCGAACTTTTTCCCGCAAAGGAATTATATATTCTCTTTCAAAAATATTTTTTTTATCCATAGTGCAAAGGCCTCATTTTCTTTGGTCGAATATGCAGTTTTCCGCGCCGCCACGAGCGTTTATATTTGGTTATTGCAGACGGATGAATTCTTTTTCCGGGTCCGAATTTTTTAAGAACAACCCAAACAGGGGCCCATTTAGTTCTTCTTGCCTGCTTCGCAAGTTTTTCTTTTTTTCCAGGAACAACTCTTTTAAAAGAAATTTTTCTTTTTTGTTTTTTAAAAAGTTTTTTTATTCTTCTTTTTCTTTGTTCAAAATTATTCGTTTTATTCGTATTTTTTATTTTTTCTGGTTTCTGTTCTGATTTTGGTTTAGTTTTTTCTGCCATTTTATTTTATTTCCTCTAAAAATTTCTTGCCTTTTTGAGTAAGCTGTCTTCCCGGTTTTTTACTTTTTATTCCCTTAATTGTTTTTGATATTTCAGTTAAACCTGCTTTATCGGCCTGCTGAAGAATTGTCCTTATTATTTTTCCTGAACTTCTTATAAATTTCTCAGGTCTCATGCCGCGATTTTTTCTGCTCCCGTATTTTGTCCTTAATCTATTCACCCCCACAACATTGTTTTTATAAATTTGCCGAAGAATGCTTGCTGCTCTTTTATGCCAAAAATTTGGGTCATCTATTGGACGCTCCTTTGATGCGCCGGATTTAACAAATTGCGCCCATTCCGGCTCTTTAAATTCCGGGATTTCTTTCAAAGCATCTGCTAATTTTAAATTATATTCCTGGGCAGGCAATTCATATACCGGATTAAATTTTTCTTCTGACATTTTATTCAAAGGCTTGCTTTACAGCAATAGATTAACTTTGAAAGTTAATTAACCTAAAGAAAAAAGAAATGGGTGGTTTATAAATTTATTGTCGTAATAATAAATAAATCAAAAAACTTAAAAAGTATAACTAATTATAAACTTAAATGGGATTTAAAACTATTCTTGCTATAATCATAATAGTCTTCTTGCTTGTTTTAGGAGCATTTGCAATAGAAAATAGACTTGAAAAAAAAGGCGATGTCTCCTCGCCTCCCTTAGCAGATGCAATAACTTCAGATACAATAAAAGATATTCCTTCTGTAAATGAAACGCCCGAAAATAATCCCGATTCTGAACCTGTAATATCTGAACCAAAAACGTCAACTATTACTATCGCTGCAGGCGGTTTTTCACCTTCTACAATTGTTATATCCGCCGGAGACAGCATTCTTTTTTTAAACGACGATTCTTCTGAACACTGGCCGGCTAGTGATAAGCACCCAAGCCACAAAAATTATCCTGGATCAGATATTAAAAAATGCGGGACTTCTGAAGAAGATACAATTTTTGATTCTTGCGGGGGATTATCTCAGGGAGAAACATACAAATTCAAATTTAATTATGTCGGTACATGGGAATATCACGACCATCTTAAACCGGGATTAACCGGGACAATAGAAGTTGTATAATAAAATGTCTTTTGAAAAATTAAAAGAAGAATCAAAACCCCTTGTAAGATACGCAATAGGATTGGTTTTTTTATTATTTGGCGTCGATCAATTAATGAAACCGGCGTTATGGACTGCCTGGATTCCCCAATTTATCCCTTTTGAACCCGCCAACATGGTTTTGATAAATGGATTATTTGATTTAGCTATAGGAATATTTTTGATTTTAGGTTTATTTCTAAGACCATTTGCCGCAATCGGAATAATACATCTAATCACAATTATCGCTTCTGTAGGATATAATGACATAGGAATTAGAGATTTTGGTTTGCTTTTGGTGCTTGTCGCAGTATTTCTTCAGGGTCCAGATAAATATTGTTTAGACATCTTGATAAAAAAACGAATAAATAAATAAATAAATAATCATTCTCTTATCTTTCTCCACTTCCTCAAAAACCTCTTCGCACCAAAAAACTTAAATACTTGAATACACATAAATAAGTATGACAAACATGACTTTATCAATTCCAGATGAAACTCATAAAAAAATGAAAATGTTCAGAGATATCCGGTGGAGTGAAGTAGCAAGAAAAGCAATACAACAGAGAATAGAAGATTTAGAAGTAATGAATAAAATTGCGTCAAAAAGCAAATTCACAAAAAAAGATGCAGAAGAAATAAGTAAAAAGATAAAAAGAGCTGCTGCCAAAAAGTTTTATGAATACAATCGTGATTGATACGAATATCTTTATTTCCAGTTTAATAAAAGAAGGATTAACAAGAGAGATTATCACAAATTCTAAAATCAATTTTCTTTTTCCAGAATTTGAATTAGAAGAGATTTATAGTCATAAAGAAGAAATAATTAAAATACCTGCTTCGCAGAATTTATTTGAATTTTTCCAGACATTCGTCAAGGAAAAATTTTAGGGAGATTGTCATCGCCACTAACCTTTTTGAGCTGAATTAATTAATCATCTAAAATTAATAATTAGAAAAGCTGTTTAGGACAGAAAATAAATAAATCCGAGCCTGAAAGGCGAGCAATTTTATTATTCAAAAAAGATTTAAAATTTATACAAAAAATCCCCCTAAATATGCAGCATTTTAAAATTTTTAAAACTTCAGAATTTTCTTCTTTTATTGATTAGCTTCTTGCCTTACGCCACTTCCTTAAAATAATTGTAAAGCCAATTATTCTCCCTGTAAAATTTCCATGAAATTTTTCCGCAGCTTGCGAGGACCTAAAATTCTTTCCGAGTTTTTCTAATAACTCGTCCTTAATTTTCACAATTTCTTCTCTGTCTCTTGTCGCTGATTTTAAAACAGAAATTTTCATAACTTGTGAATTTTTAAACTGAGTTTTCAGACCATTAATAAAATTTTCAGTAATTCCCTGTTTACCCAATTGCATTTGTCTAATTAACATTTTATTTCCTGTAAAAGGTTAGGCCAAAATCCTAAAAGGATGTTTTGAGCTTAACATTTTTATTTTTTATTTGTTTTTAAAAAAATTTCAATCTCCTTTTTTTTAATTAAAATTTTTTTAAATTTTTTAACTTCAAAAGTTCCAAGTTTCATTTCTTTTGTTTTATAAATATCTTTTCCTTTAAACCAATGGACTTCAACATCGGATTTATTGTCTCTCCAATCCTGACTTTTCGCGGCGCAGAAAATCGCAGATTCTTTTATGTCTTTTTGCAAGGCTATTTCATTTTTTAATAATTTAATATTTACAAAAGGGCTTCCAGATTTTGCCGTATGAAAAACGTCTTCTTCCGGCTGAACCTGTGCAATTAATTCTTCATTGTTCCCTGCATTTTTCCCAGCCAAAACTAATTTTCCCGAGGAAGTTTCAAATTTTCTAAAAACCATAATTAAAAAAAATATCGGAAGTTTTTATACTTTTCACTTCATAAAACTTTAAAAAGACAAAAATAATAATCTGAAA
>JACOWL010000014.1 GCA_016176815.1 Candidatus Pacearchaeota archaeon | reverse complement strand
AATTAAAGGAATGGATTGCGCTTTTTCAGGAATTTTAACTAATTTAAAACAGAAAATTGAAAGCAAAAAGTATTTTTTGCCTGATTTAGCTTATTCTCTTCAGGAAAATGTTTTTGCAATGCTTGTTGAATCTTCTGAAAGGGCTTTGGCGCATACCGGAAAAAATGAATTGCTTTTAGGCGGAGGCGTTGCCTGCAATTCCCGTCTTCAGGAAATGTGCAAAATAATGTGCGCAGAAAGAGGGGCAAAATTTTTTGTTCCCGAAAAATCTTTATTAGTTGACAACGGCGCAATGATTGCTTTTCTTGGAGAAATTATGTTTAATTCAGGAATTAAATTTTCTCATGAAGAACTGGATAAAATTGATATTTTACCAAGGCAGAGAACTGACGAAGTTCAGGTTTCTTGGAAAAATTGAACTTCTTTTGCGAGGGATTTTTTCTTGAAAAAATCCTGAGGACGGATGAAGTTGAGGTTAAGTGGAGATAAATAATAACAATATTTAAATATCTTATTTTTATTATTGGAATATGAAAAAATTGGCGATAATTTTTGGAGCAGTTTTATTAATTTCTATTGCATTTATTTCCGCGCATTATAATTCTGAAAGAGATTTGGATAAAAATGGAAAAGTTTCTTTTAATGAATGGATGAAAGGATTGTGGGGGAAGATTACTGGAAAGGTATTACTTCAAGCTTGCGGTGATGGCGACGGGGATAGCTATAAATCTGGAGACGGGTGCACTGAAAGAATTCTTGACTGCAATGATTTAAACGCCCAAATATATCCTGGAGCTCCGGAAAATACAAATGCTCTTTGCAGTGACGGTAAAGATAATGATTGTGATTTTGTAACGGATTGCGCGGATTCAGATTGTTCTGGAAGTTCTTTATGTCAAGTCCAAGTTCAATGTTCAGATGGATGTTTAACTAATGGAGCAAAACAATGTTCTGGCAACGGCTATCAAACTTGCGGAAATTATGATTCCGATTCTTGTTTGGAATGGAGTTCTGTAACTTCCTGTTCATCTTCTGAAACATGTGTTCAGGGAGTATGTGTTTCAAGCCCAGGAGTTTGCACAGACACTGACATTCCCGGAAAAAATTTTACTGTTTCAGGAAGCGCATTTAATATTTCAAATACAGCGCAAGATTCCTGCATTAATGGCACTGCATTAAATGAGAGTTTTTGCTCCGGAAATAATATTAATTTTGAAGTTTTTAATTGCAAAACTCTTACAGGATATAATTCTTGCGCGGGCGGGGCTTGTTCTTGTTTTTCAAATTATACGCTTAATTTAATTTCATGCGATTTACAAGAGGATATTATTAATCTTACAGATATTTCCGGTTGTGGAGCTCCCGACATTTTAAAAGCATATGATTGCAACAGCAACGGAGTAATTTCAAAACCTTCCTGCATTTCAACAACTGCTGATGTCTTCATAGACTTTTTACCATTTAACGATTCAATAAATTATACAAATGCTGGAGCGCAGATTGTGCAGATAGCTGAAGGTTATCAGGGAGCTGAATTTGGTTGGGATTTTTCAGCTTCGGAAAAACTTGATTTTTGCGAAATAGACATTAAAACATCCTCTCCAACAGATAAATTTGGATATGTTTTGTTTAATTCAAGCGAAGAAATTTCCAATAAAACAATTTATGTGGATAAATTAAATTCAAGTTCAAATGCAGTTTGCATAAAAGATGTTTCCGGAGTTTCTTCTGTCAGCGAATTCAGCGCTAATTGTTCCGCATCCAACGAGGTTTTAGTAAAATGTCCCTCTTCGGCAAATTCAACTTATAATTGCGAAATTATAGAAAATGGAACTACATTTCAGGTTTGGCCTTTAAATCATTCTGCTGTTAAAGAAATGTTATCGATTACGGGATTGGTCAGCGGCGGAACAGGAAATTTTAGTAATTTTACTAATCTTACTAATCAGACCGAAACAGGAGAAACTGAAAAATGTATTCCAGATTGGACTTGCGCAAATTTTGGCAAATGCGCTGACGGGTTTAAAGAAAGAGTTTGCGCTGATTTAAATAATTGCGGAGTTGAAATAAATAAGCCAAGTGAAACCAGCGAATGTAAAACAAAATCCACGCTATTTATTATTCTCGGAATTGTCGGGCTTATTTTAATTATTTTTCTTATTATCTATTTTATGAAGAGAGGAAAATCCGGTGAAGAGCCGTCAGAAGAAAATCAATTTACACGCCAAACACCTCCGCCCTCTCCTCCTCAAAATAGAATAGTTCAACATAAACCTCAATATAATCAGTTAGCTCCTCAGCGTTGAATTCTTATATTAGTAAAAAAAATTTAGATTAAAAAATTCTTTAATAAATTCTAAAATTAATTTTTAATGTTCACGAAATTGTTCTGCTCGCGCCTTGCCTTTGGATATTAATAAAAAACAAAAGTTTGTCAAAGTCAAAACGCTCGTCGCTTACGCTCCTCGGATTTGGAAAAAATTGTCCAAAACAGCTTAATTAATTATTGAAACTTAGATTAAAAAATTTTTCTATTTACGACAAACTTCTTAACGGAGGAATCTGCCAAAAGGCGATTTCGGAGCAAATTAATTCGAGCAATTTTATTGCAAGCATTTTAAATTTCTTTCACTTCGTTCACAAATGAGTTCTTCTTTTTAAAAAAGAAAAGCTACAATGTAAAAGAAAACCAAGTTTATCGTCCAAACAGCTTTTTGATTATTGTTTTAATTAATCATATTTCTAAAACTTTCCAACACAACATTTTCCTAATTTCTGCGAACAGAGTGAGTAGGTTTTTTTAATTTCAAAATCTTAATAAAAATCCAAAACTCCGGACAAAGCAAAATTTATAAACCAACTTTTTCTTGATTAAATATCCGATGAGCGCAAAATACTACGCGAGGATAATTTTGCGTTCTTATTAAAATTAAAAAATAAAATGACAGATATATATCAGATTATTGAAAAGGCAAGAAAGACCGGAAAAATAGAAAAAGGAACTAATGAAGTTACTAAAGCTATTGAAAGAGGAACTGCAAAACTAGTTGTTTACGCTTCTGATGTTGAGCCGAAAGAAATTGTCCAGCATCTTCCTGTTTTGTGCAAAGAAAAAAAGATTTTATGCAAAGAAGTAGACAGCAAACAAAAATTAGGAATTTCAGCAGGACTGCCTGTTTCAGCATCTTCTTTGGCAGTTATTGAAGCTGGCGATGCCGATAAAGAAATTGCGGGGTTGAAATAATTTTAAATAAATTTAATGAAAATGATTTTAGAAAAAAAAATATTTAATGGAAAAAAAAAAGATTTTATCTCAAGATTTTTTAGTTTGGAGAGTTTTAGCCCCCAAAAAATAAATTTTGGAGAGAGCAATAATTTTTGGAAAGATCTTGTGATTCTTAACAAAGTAAGAGATATTGCGTTTACCGCTTCTCAAGAGGGTTACAGGGTTTGTCTTTATGAAGAATTTTTGAATGTAAAAAACTATCCAGATTCAAAAGAATATACTCTTTACCTTAAGAAAGAAAATAAATTTTCTATTTCATTGGGTTTATTAAATTTAAAATCCAGATTTACAGATAAACTTAATAAAATAAACCTTCCCCTTTATTCATTAAATTAAAAATGGCAAAGGAACAAAAGAAAAAAGAAGATAAACAGCAGCAGCAATCTTCAAAAGGAAGCGAAAGAATTGTTTTAGGAGAGGCTGTGCCGGCTGTTGTCGAGGAAATTTTAGGAAGAACCGGTTTTAGAGGAGAAATTACTCAGGTTAAGTGCCTTGTTCAGGAAGGCAGAGACAAAGGACGTTCAATGAGAAGAAATTCAAAAGGACCTGTGAGAGTCGGAGATATTTTAATGCTTAGGGAAACAGAAATTGAGGCGCGCAGAATTAAATCAAAAATAACAAAGGGGGCTTATACATGATTGGGAATGAAAAACACAGAAGTTTTTCAACAAACTCGCCCAAGGGGAATGAAAAACAGGAAGTTTTTCAACAAATTCGTCCAAGCGTGGCCGAATTAAAGCGTGGTCGAGTTAAGGGGGCTTATACTTAATGGTTGATTTAGAAATTCCAGCAACAGAAAATGGAGTAGTTAATTTTTATAAATTAGAATTTGATTTAGAAAGGTGTTTTTCTAATGATCCAGAAAATACCCGGGTTAATTTAATAGGAAACAATAAATATCTTTTAAAAGAATTAAGAAATAATTTACAATCTTCTTTTGATTATAAAATTATTAAAGTAGGAAAAAAAAGCAACAATTATTTAATTGAAATTGGGGTTAAAATATAAAATGCCAAAATGTTTTTATTGCAAAAAAGAATATGATGTCCATAGAGGTTTGACTTTTATTTTAGCTGACGGAACAATAAAACATTTATGCTCTTCAAAATGCAGAAAAAATATGCATATGAAACGAAGAAAAGTTCGTTGGATTTCTAAAAGTAAAAAATAATAGAAAAGTTTAAATATAACTGAATCTCACTAAATATATGGAAATTAAAGTTATACCAAAACGTTGGGGAAGTTCTATTGCCGTGATAATCCCAAAAGAAGCAGTTATAAGAGAAAAGATAAAAGAAGATATTCCAATTATTATCAATGTAATTAAAGAAAAACCAAAAGCCGGCGAACTATTTGGTTTATTGAAAAATTGGAAAAAATCTACCCAAGAAATAAAGAACGAAGCGAGAAAAGGATGGTTAAGTTTTTCTGACAGAGAGCGGGGAAAAAATGGAAGATGAAGAAGTAAAACTTGAAACAGCTTACTTTTTTGATAGTTATGCAATAATTGAAATATTAAAAGAAAATCCAAAATACAGACGATTTATAATGGAACCTGTAACTTTGACTATTTTTAATTTAGCTGAAATTTATTATTCTATATTAAATGATTATTCCGGAGAAAAAGCAGATAAAGTTTATGAAGTATATAAAAAAGCGGTTGTTGAAATTAGCGAAGAAATTTTAAAAGAAGCTATGAAATTTCGGAAGAAAAACAAGAAAAGAGACTTGTCTTATGCAGATTGCATTGGCTATATTTATTCAATTAAAAATAATTTAATTTTTCTTACGGGCGACAAAGAATTTAAAGAATTAGATAATGTGGAATTTGTGGGAAAGTAAGGTAATTCTAAATAAAAATAAGACAAATTTACTATATTTTTTAACAATTATATTTAAGTTAAAAATCACAAATTTTCGTTAGACTTTTTTTGATAATAATATTTAAATAGTTACCTTACCCTTATTTTCTGTTAGAAAAGGGGTGAAATGGTATATAAAAAGTATATTAAAAGAGGGGATAAATTATTTGGTCCGTATTATTATAGAAGTGTTAAAAAAGATGGTAAGGTAATTACTCAATATGTTAAAAATCCGGAGGATTTTCCTCAAAAAAATTCATCAGTCGGCTTTAAGAAAATCCATAAAAGTTTATTAATTTTGCCGATACTTTTTTTGATTTTGATTGCTGGTTTCTTTCTTCTTAAACCTGCTTTAACAGGTAAGGTAATTCTTTCTGTTGATAATTTAGCTTCTCTTGAAGAATCAATTTCAGGTGATTTAAAACTGACATTGCAATCAGGAGAATTTATTCCTGCAGAAACGAAAATTTTAATTAACAATGAAGAATTTATTTTAAAAAATTTAATTCAGGAAGAATCAAAACTGGGGGAATTTTATGTTTCTGGAACAGAGATTTCCGGTTTTGGTGAGGGTTATGGTTCTGGAAATCCTGAAGTTTCCTTTGAAATGAATATTTTTTCCTCAAAGGATGACTCTGGTGAGCCTTCCTCAAAGGATACCCTTTCAGGGCACGAGAACCTGCAAGCAGGTGACCCTGCTGAGCCTTCTCCAAGGGATGACCCTGCTGGGCCTTCTGGTGAGCCTTATGAAAAAGACAAAATAATTCCTAAAGAAGAAAAGGAAAAAAATGATGAAATAAATAAAACTATTGAAGAAGCTCAAACAGAAGTTATAAATGAGACTGAAACAGAAAAAACAACAGAAGTTGAAACTATTTTAAATGAAGAAATTCCAATAGAACAAATTCCAACTGAAACTCCTTTGCCTGAAGAAGAAATTCCCGCAGAAAGTCCAGCCCCGACAACAGGACAAATAATTTTTAATTTTTTTAATAAACTATTTCTTACAATCACAGGAAAAACTTCTCTTGAAACAATAAATGAAATTCA
>JACOWL010000013.1 GCA_016176815.1 Candidatus Pacearchaeota archaeon | reverse complement strand
AAACGAACTCTACTCTTATCTTGTTGAAGATGAAAAAAGCAGGAAGATCATTGTAACTTATTTGGATGGAAGGAAAAATACAAACAAATTTAAAGTTTAGTCAATTGAGATAAAAATGGAAAAAGAAGAAACACATATAGCTATTTTTAACGGAAAAAGAATAAGAAAAGTGTGGTTTGCAGAAAGATGGTGGTTTGTTGTAGAAGATATTATTTCCGTTTTAACAGATTCTAAGGATTCTAAACAATATATTCAGAAATTAAAACAAAGAGATGAAGTTCTTGGAGAAGGATGGGTACAAATTGTACGTACCCTTTCGGTTCAGACTGAAGGAGGTAGCCAGCAAATGAATTGCGCAGATACAGAAGGAATTTTTAGAATAATTCAATCAATCCCTTCAAAAAAAGCAGAGCCATTTAAAAGATGGCTTGCAAAAGTCGGTTATGAAAGAGTTCAGGAAATTGAAAATCCTGAATTAGCTCAGGAAAGAATGAAGCAATTATATGAACAAAAAGGATATTCAAAAGATTGGATTGAAAAAAGATTGAGAGGAATTGCAATTAGACAGGATTTAACAGATGAATGGAGAAATAGAGGAATCAAAGAAGAAATTGAATTTGCAATTCTTACTAATGAAATAAGTCAGGCAGCATTTGGAAAAACAGTTGAAGAATATAAGAAATTAAAGAAATTAAATAGAGAAAATCTGCGAGATCATATGGATGATTTGGAATTAATTTTTAGCATGTTGGGAGAGGCAGCAACTACAAAAATTGCAAAAACAAAAGATGCAAAAGGATTTGATGAAAATAAATTTGCAGCAAAACAAGGCGGAGAGGTTGCAGGCAATGCAAGAAAAGAGCTAGAAGAGAAAACTGGAGAGAGCGTTGTTACAGAAGAAAATTTTTTAGATATTCCAGAAAAACTAAAGAAAAAAAGAAAAATTCAGATAAGTTATGCTAGTTAGATGAAGTTTTTGCATACCCGGAAACTTACACACGGATTATATAATTTATACAAAATTTTAATTCTTTATGGAAGATATGAATCTTGGAGAAGCTTTGAGCTTATTAAAAAAAGAGAAAAGCAGACTTGCTAGACTAATTAACTTAAGAAAAGATAATGTTTATGTTGAAGATGGAAAGAAGTCTGAATTTAATCCTAAAAATCTTTCAGAAGAAATTAATGTCAAGATTGATGAAATAAGAAGACTAAAAATAAGAATAACAAGAACAAATCTTGATTCTGAAATTTCAGGAGAAAAGATTAATTTGGCAGAAGCAATAATTAAAGTAGGAGATATAAGAAGCAAGATAGCTCATCTGAGTAATTTATTTGAAAGAAAAAGAGGTTCTTGGTATAGTGAAAAGGAAACAAAGAATTTTGTTGCTCAGTTAGATGAGGCAGAAATTGAAAATGAGATTGAAAAACTTGAAATTGAAAAGGCAAAACTTGATAATAAGATACAGATGACGAACTGGAATACTAAATTATTAGGTTAATATTTACCTGGCTAGGTATGGGTCAATGGATTTGGAGAGCATTAGAAATATTACAACATTTGTAATCCAAAATGAACTTTTGTGATGTGAGGTGATGCCTTAAAGATTATGATTAAGGATTAATTGTCAATGCTCACAGATTAAAGCTCATTATCTAATCTTTTCTTTTTTATTGGCCCTTTTTATTTTAATATGAAAACCACAATCAGATACAAAATTATTAATGGGAAAAAAAGATATCTATGTGATTATCAGGGAAATTGTAAAAACCTTGCATACAAAGAAGTTTATCCTTCCTTACTAGGAAACAAACACAAAAATAAAGGATGGAGTTATTTATGTAAAAAACACTTTAAAGAAGAGCAAAAAAGATTCAGAGGAAAATTAGCATATTGTAGAATTGATTAAATCCTATCATCCTCAATCCAGCTCCACCAACTTCCATTTCCTATAATCACATGATCCAAAACTTTTATATCAATTAATTTTCCAGCTTCAATTAGTTTTTTTGTTATTTCCAAATCTTCATTGCTCGGTTGAGGATTTCCTGAAGGATGATTGTGAATTAAAATTATTTTGCTTGCTGAATTTTTTATTGCGGGTTTGAAAACTTCACGCGGATGCAAAATCGCAGCATCTAAAACTCCTTTTGAGATTAATTCTTCTTTTATTATATTATTTGCATTGTTTAAAATCAAAATATAAAAATTTTCCTGCTTTTCGTTTTTTAGTCTTTCATTAAAATAATTAAAAACATCTTTTGCATTTGTTATTTTTTTAACAGGATTTTTAGATTGAGAGTATCTCTTTCCTAATTCTGCCATAGCAAGAAGTTGCATTGCCTTGCTTGGACCAAGACCTTTAATTTTTTGTAATTCTTTTAGAGAACAATCAAAAAGTTTTTCTAAAGTATACTCTTTAATTAAACGATTTGACATATCAACAACATTTTCATTAATAGTTCCAGTTCTTAAAATTATAGCAAACAATTCTGCATCGCTTAAAGCTTCGGGACCATGCTTTAAGAAACGCTCTCTTGGCCTATTTTGCTCTGGGAGATCTTTTATTTTCATGAATCCATTAAGAAAATTAAACTTTTATAGATATCTACAAAAATAAAAATTCATCTCAATTTATACACCGCACTTACTTGCGCTGTAATTTCTTTGTCTGAAGGCTGAATATTTACAACAGATTCTTTTGCCATCGCATAATCCATTCCTCCTCCAGCAGTTTCAGCCCTGTAAATTGGCCAGGGATAATAGCCATAATCATTCAAAGAAACAGAAACTAATTTCCCGACTTTTTTATTGAATCCTTCCGCAATTGCTTCTGCTTTTATTCTTGCATCTTGGCTGGCCATTTTTATTGCTTCCGCTTTGTTTTTTTGCTGGGATTCTTCTGTTAATTCAAAATTAATGGATCCAATTCCTGCGCCGGAATTTGCGCCTGCATCAACCAAGCCAGCGATTTTATCCGTCTGATCTGCTGAAAGTTCTATTTTTAATGAATTTGTTGCTTTCCATCCCTTGTCTACATAAGCGTCCTTTTCCCATTCTTGCCAAGGATAAATATTAAAATTTTCAGTTTTCAAATCGCCTTCTTTGAAACCTAATCTTAATATTTCAGTCCCTAATTTATTTGTTATCTCCGCATTTTTATCACTTGCTTCTTTAGTGGTATTTCCTGTTGTTTCAATATTATAATAAATAGTAATCAAATCAGGAGTGACCTTAATTGTTGACTGCCCATTCACATCAAGCGAGTCCTTTGGAGAAGAAACAAAAGATTTAATTGTGAAAATTGAAATCAGCGTTAATAAAATTATTCCTGCAACAATAATTAAAGTTATCTGGACTGATGATTTCATAATTTTATTAATATTAATTAGTTTAAAAATCCTGCTTTTCAAAGATATTGTGAAAAATATTTTTTATCAATTTTTGTGTGGGAAAGTTTTAGGGGCTTGGTTAATTATTTTAATTAAGCTGTCTATGGTAGAAATAATAAATAAATTCGAGTCGCCCTGCGACGAGCATTTTTGCAATTGAAGAGAAAAACCAAAATTCTTAAAATTTTCAAACCTTTCGGTAGTCAAACAGATTTATATATCTTTCAAAACAATAAATTTTATGATTCGCGGAGTGTTGACAATAAAAGAGAGGGCGTATATAATTGATAAAATCGGAGGCACGACTTTTTACGAGGACGAATTCGGACCAATTGATTCTAAAACAGAAAAAGAAATTATTGCTTCAGTTTTTAAAAAACTTGAACTGACTTATTATATTCCGAATGATTCTTAGAAAGCTGAAAAATATCATCCTTCATTTTTAAAAAAATTATTCTAACTCTAAATTCTCAAAAAATAAAAAAATCCCTCCTTTTTAGATTTATAAAATAAATAAAAAAAATAAATTATTAGAAAAAAGACAAGAATTAATATCTGCTTCGTCTGTCTCTATTAAAATCTCTTCTTGGCGGTCTTTCTTCCATTGGTTTTGCTTCTGTAACTTTAAGCTCACGGCCTTCAACTTGTTTGCCGTTCATTTCTGTCATTGCTTTCTGAGCTGCTGCATCGTCTGCAATCGTTACAAATCCAAATCCTTTAGATCTTCCGGAATACTTGTCTTTGATTAGTGTAATTTCTTCAGTTTCATAGCCTGCAAAAAGCTTTTTCAAACCTTCTTCATCAACACTCCAAGGCAAATTTCCTACGTATAGCTTCATTTTGTCCTCCTTACATTCATTTAAGAATTATTAAACGCTCCATACATTTTCTATTACTTGACATTATTTTATTTAATTAGCTCACTTTTTAAACTTTTCGTTAGAAAAGGCTCTGTTGAAAATCTCTTTTTTGTTTTTGTTTTGAATTCAAATAACTCCCGACCCCGATTTCTATTTTTTATAAATGCCTTCGGGATTGATTGAAATCAAAGTCGCTCGCCCGCTAAAGCTTGCCTAAAGGCAAGCACCCTACTCTCGCCTTGCCTTTGGATATTAATAAAAGAATAAAAAGTTTGTCAAAGTCAAAACGCTCGCCCTTAATTGTTTAATCGTCGAGCCAAAATAAGTTACGAATTCCACCGCAAGGAGGGTGGCAAGACAAAACATTTTCAACAGAGCCGTTAGAAAAGTTTTGTCAAAAATTTCATTTATCTTCAGGATTGTTTCTTTCTTCCCTTTTTTCAACCCATTCCAAATTTGTTTTGCATTGAGGATTCCAGCAAAAAATCCAGGGCCTTTTTCCTTTTGCCAGCCTCATCAGCATTGGATAATTGCATTCTTCGCAGATTTTTTCTGTTTTTTTAATAACTCCATTTGGCGGAAGCGAGTAAGTATTTCTGCAGTCAGGATACGCATTGCACGCAACAAAAAATCTTCTGTTCTTTTTTGAATAAGTTATTGCCAAATCTCCGTTTTTGCATTTCGGGCATTTTATCAACGTATTTTCTCTTTTTTGCTGTTCCCTAAATTTAATGCTTGCATCAATTAATTCCTCGCCGATTTTCTTTTCATTTTTTTTAAAATCTTTTGTAATTTCTATAATTGTCTTTTTTGCCTCGTTAATCATTTTCTCCTCTTCATTCTTTAATTCTTCTTTTTTTTGCTTTTCCTGGATTTTCTCCATATCCTCTTCAAAATCGTGCGTAAGTTTTTCGTCAATAATAATTGGAGAGTATTTTTCCAAACTCTCAATTAAAGAAATTCCAAAAGGCGTTGCTTTGATGCTCTGACCTTCAATATAATTCCTGTCATAAAGCGTTTCTAAAATTGAACTTCTCGTAGCTTTTGTTCCAAGATTTCTTTTTTCTAATTCAGAAATAATTGAAGCGGGAGAATATCTTCTTGGCGGTTGAGTTTCTTTTTGTTCTGTTCTTGAATTTAAAATCTCGGCATCTCCATTAACATCCGGGATTTTATCTTCTTTTAATTTTGAGGGATAAATTTCAAGCCAGGATTTTTTTCTTATTGTCTGCCCTTTCACAGAAAATTTTAATCCGTTAATTTCTGCCGTAATAGTTTTGCTGTCAATAATTGCGTCGCCGCAAAACAAGCTTAAAAATCTCCTGACAATTAATTCATATATTTTTTTGTCTTCTCCTGAAAGAATCTGCTTGTTTCCCGTCGGATAAATTGAGGGGTGGGCAGGATCTGATTTTTCTCCTTCAACAGGAATTTTTCTTGTAATTAATTTTTCAACTCCAAATTCTTCTGCTAACTTAGCTAAAATTTTATCATAGCCTATTGAAGCGGGAAGTTTTTGGGAGGAAGTTCTTGGATAAGAAATCAAGCCTGCAAGATAAAGTGACTGGGCAATTTGCAAGGTTCTTGACGGCGTTATCCCGTAAAATTTGTAAGCTTCTGTCTGAAGGTTTGTCAGATTAAATGGAAAAGGCGGAGGCAATTTCTGTTCTGTTTTTTTTGTTTCTGCTTTTGCTTTTTTTCCTTTTAAATTATTAAATTTTTCCAGTTCTTTTTTGGCCCCGGGGTCTCCTTCGGAGGCAAAAATATCTTTATTGTCTTTATCGCTTCCATTAACGCTCTTGATAAATTAATTCCATAAAACCAGTCCAGATAGTGGCGGGTTTCTCCTGCAATTGCCTGCCCCCAATTAATATGCGGAGATTTATTTTCATAAGAATTTTCCAACTCATCTTTAGTCAAGGTGGAAAATTTCATTCTTGACGCGTCCTGCTGATTGCACAAATATTTCATAATATTCATGCCGATAACTTCCCCCTCAGTATCGTAATCTGTTGCGATTGTCAGCGAGCCGGCATTTTTTATCAGCTTTAAAATTGCGTCATAATATCTTTTTGTGAAATCTTTTTTTCTTGCAAGATAATTTGGAGTCCAGGAAATATCAAAAGATGGAATTTGTTTTGCGCCGGAATTTTGTTTTAATGTAAGTTATAATTAATTCATATCCTTTTTTATTCAAGCTTATTTTTGGCGCAGTATATTTTTCAGTTTTTGTCTTTAAATTTTTTTTATTTGATTTATTTTTTATTTTTATTTCAGGTTCAATTGTTTCAAGCGCTTTTTTTTCCGGAACTGAATATTCTTTTTCAACAGAAACAATATTCTGGACACTTTTTTTTATTGGCTTCTCTGTTGCATATTTTAAAAGGTCTTTTTTATCGATAATCTGTTCTTTAGCATATTTTTCTGTTGCGTGCTTGACATCTTCTTTATTGACTGTAAAATGGCTTTCAGCAGCAGTTTCCTCGCGCGTTTTCTTTTGTTTTGGGTTCATGATGTTTTATAGATTATCAAGGGGCTTTTTATTTCTTTATGCCCTTCCTTAGGGTATTTTTGAATTTATTTTATTTATAGCATTCTAAACTTACTTAAAAGAATATTTCCCGCTTCGTTTAGAGTTTTTCCAAAACTGATAATCCCTTCTTTATGTCCGCCCATTACAAATATCTTTTCATCGTTAACATTGGATTCAATAAATAACCGTTTAATTTCTTTTGCCATTGCAGGAGTTCCATATGAAATATCTTTATTAGTAGTGGGCAATTTGTCAATAAATCTTTCCCACATATCAATATTGTGGATATGAAGAACTGCGTTTGCATCAGAAGAGCATTCATAAATCATCGCATGAGACAAAGATTCTGAAGACGCTTTAATTGGTCCTTTACAAGTCAAACTATTTTTTGTAAAGTCATATTTATTTACCAAAACGTAATGGGTTTCATTCAGTGTATGAAGATTGCCGGTAGCAGAACCAGTGATGATAAAATTATTTTTTTTGAATCTTATGCTGAGATTGCCAAAACCTATCCCGTTATCATAAGCGCCGATAAATCCGAGCGTATATAATTTATCTCTCCATTTGTTGATTTCAACTAATTTATTAATTAGACATGGTTTATCTTTTATCCATTCACAATTGAATTTAATATATCCTTCATCCATATTTATGCTCTGGATATAAATTTAATATACTCTCTTCATTTGCTTTACATACTCCTCTTTCAGTTATCAGCCCGCTAATTAATCTTCTTGGCGTAACATCAAAAGCAAAATTTGCAGCAGGCGAATCTTTAGGAGCCAACAAAACTTTTTTAATTTGGCTATTGACTAATCCTTGCGCATATTTTACTTCTTCATCTCCTCTTTGCTCAATTGGAATTTTTTTAATTCCATTTTTTATTTTCCAGTCAAAAGAAGATGAGGGCAAAGCAACATAAAAAGGAACATTATTATCTTTTGCAGCTAATGCTTTCAAATATGTTCCGATTTTGTTGGCAACATCTCCGGTATAAGTTGTTCTATCTGTTCCGACAATGCATATGTCAACTAGGCCATGCTGCATTAAATGCCCTCCCGCATTATCAGAAATAATTGTGTGCGGAACACCTTGCTGCAATAATTCCCATGCAGTTAAACGAGCTCCCTGATTTCTGGGTCTAGTTTCATCAACCCATACGTGAACTTTAATGCCTTTACCATGCGCAGCATAAATTGGAGCTGTAGCTGAACCATAATCAACAAATGCCAGCCATCCTGCATTGCAATGAGTTAATATATTTACAAGCCCGTTGTTTTTCTTTTTAGAAATTTTTTCTATAATTTTTGCTCCATGCTCTCCTATTTTTTTGCAAAAATCGGCATCTTCATCGGCAATGTTTTTTGCAGTTTCTAAAGTAATTTTAACTTTATCTTCAGCATTTTCAATTGCTTTTAATTGTCTGTCAACTGCCCATGCTAAATTAACAGCTGTAGGTCTTGTTGCTTTTAATTTTTCACCAGCTTTATTTAAATCATCATTATTTAATGCAGCGAGATACATTCCAAATCCTGCAGCTGCTCCAATCAAACCTGCGCCTCTAACATGCATTTCTTTTATCGCTCTGACAAAATCATCAACGGATTTTAAATCTTCAATAATAAATTTGTATGGCAAACTTCTTTGATCAATAATTTGAATTATTTTTTCATTTCCTTCTTTAACCCATATAGTGCGATAATGTTTTTTATTTACATTCATAATATTACCTAATAGAATTTTTATTAAATTATATATAAATATTTATATCTTAGACAACGACATCTCTATCCAATCCTGCTTCCAACTTCAATATCTTTTTCAGGAGAAATCAAAACAACTT
>JACOWL010000012.1 GCA_016176815.1 Candidatus Pacearchaeota archaeon | reverse complement strand
AGAAGCAATGTTTTTAGCTGAAAAAGAAAAAATAGATGTTTATTATAAAAATAAAAAGACTCAAAAAACAGAGCTATTAAAAACATTTCAAAAAATTGATAAAAAATTTTCAATAAAATATCCTGTTTTTAAAGATTTAAGGGAAAAGGGGTATATCGTTAAAACTGCATTAAAATTCGGGGCAGATTTCAGAGTTTATGAAAAAGGCATGCATCCTGGAAAAAGTCATGCTAAATGGATCGTATTTGCAGACCGTGAAACAAATAAAACTTCCTGGCAGGAATTTTCCGCAAAAAACCGGGTTGCGCATTCAACAAAAAAAAGACTGCTTCTTGCAATCGTTGACGAAGAATCAGATGTAAGTTATTATGAAATAAACTGGATTAAGCCGTGATTTTTTATTAATGTTTTTGGAAAATACCTGCTTCGCAGAATATGGCTTCGCGTTAGACATTTGTCATAACGCTACGCTAAGAAAGATTATCGTCACTCAAAATTTTAGAAGTTGGATTAATCAATTAAAAAATCAGAGAATATATTTTAATTTAGCTGTCTGGAGCAACTGGGTGGGCGGGCGGGCAACTCCGCGAGAGCGATTTTAGTGTTCAAGAAAAATAAAAAAAGGAATTTAAACAGAGCCTAATCATAACAATATTTAATAATCCCAAGATTTTTCCTAATTCATGCCCCAAAACCAACCAGACCATCTTCAGGTAAAAGAAAAAATAATTTCATTTATAAAAATGAGGGGTCCGAGTCTGCCGGTGCATATTGGAAAAGAAATTAACACAAACATTCTATTTACTTCCGCGTTTTTATCTGAATTAATTTCTGAAAAAAGATTAAAAATAAGCAATTTAAATGTTGGAAATTCTCATCTGTATTTTATTCCGGAACAAGAATCTCTTTTAGAAGGATTTTCACAGCACTTAAAAAGCAAAGAAAAAGAAGCTTTTGAATTATTAAAACAAAAAAAAGTATTAAAAGATTTTGAACAGCATCCGGCAATAAGAGTTGCGCTTAGAGGAATCAGAGATTTTGCAATTCCTTTCAAAAAAGACGACCAGCTTTACTGGAAATATTTAATGGTTTCTGATCAGGAGCTTATAAATAAAATTAAAGAAATGCCTGCAATAAAAACAGAACAAAAGCCCAAAAAAATTGAGATAGTTCAACCATCTTTAATAAAAACAAAAAAAAAGGAGCCAAAAAAAATAAAAGAAAAAACTCCCGGAAAAAAAGGCGATAAATTTTTCAATAAAGTAAAAGAATTTTTATCAAAAAGCCTAATTGAAATCTTAGATGTTGAAGATGCCAGCAAAGATTATTTGACATTAAGAATTAAAATAAAAAATGAAGAAAAATTGCTTGTTGCCTATAACAAAAAGAAAATAGATGAAAGTGATATAATTAAAGCATATAAAAAATCTTCAGAATTAAAATTAAATTTCATGATTTTAAGTTTTGGCGAACCGAATAAAAAATTAAATGAATTTATTGAAGCTGTAAAAAAGTTGGATGGAATTGAAAAGATAGAATGATTTAAAAACACTCAAAAAGATTTATTAGCATGGGAAAAATAAAAACAAAATTAGTAAAAAGAACTTCAAGAGCTTTGCTTAAAGAAGGCATTGAATTTGACGAAGATTTTACAAAAAATAAAAGAATACTTGGGAACACAATGCCCAGCAAAAAAATTAGAAATCAAATAGCAGGATATTTATCAAGATTAAAAAAAGCTGAAGCTAAAAAGAAAGTTGAGTTAGCTGTTAGTGCGTAAACTTTTAAATAGATTTCTTTTGATATTTTTAATATGGCTCCATAGCTCAGCTGTTTAGGCTCAAAACATCTCTAACGAGATTTTGGCTGAAAACATCTTCGCTTGTTGTCCAATATATATGGCTTCGTAGCTCAGTTGTTTAGAGCGCGGCTCTCATGAGGCCGAGGTCGGGAGTTAAAATCTCCCCGAAGCCATTAATTTTTCCAGACCGAGGCGCCGAGGTTGAGCGACTTTGATTTTAATTAATTCCGAGGGCAATCATAAAAATTAGAAAATCAAGGTCGTGAACAGGGAGTTAAAATCTCCCTGGAGCCATTAATTTTTCCAGACCGAGCAATGCGAGCAATTTTAGTATTCAAAAAAACCCAAAACTCCAATTTTAAAACCGGACAGAGAGCAAATAATTTATTTCTTCCTTGTATTAACAATCTTCCCAAGTTTTAACATATCTTCCCCTTCATAAATTGCTTTTCTTAAAGATTCTTTTAAATCTTTTATTTTTATTCTAACCTGCTCTGCGCTGTTTCTCATTCGCACTGTAACCTCTTTCTTTTTTAATGAATCCTCATCAATCGTAATGCAAAAAAGAGTTCCTATTTCATCATTGCGCGCATAACGTCGCCCAATGCTTCCTGATTTATCATAAACCGCGTTAAAATCTTTTTTTAGCTCATTAAAAATTTCTTCTGAAATTTTTTCAAGCTCTTCTCTTTTTACTATTGGAAAAACCGCGGCTTTAACTGGGGCAAGTTTTGGATGCATCTTTAAAACAATATTTTGTCTTTTATCGTCATAAAAATAAGCAAAATTCAGTATAGAATAAAAATTCCTGTCAACGCCAAAACTTAATTCTAAAACATGGGGGATAAATTTTTCCTTGCTCTCTTCATCAAAAAAGGACAGATTTGTATTAGAAATTTCCTGATGACCTTTTAAATCGTGGTCAGTCCTGTAATGCACTCCGCCAATTTCAGTCCAGCCGACAGCGTCTAAATCGGCTTCCATATCAAAATGATATTTATTATAAAACGCTTTTTCATTTTCATTCAGCTGATAAAATCTGAATTTATCTCCTGGAAATTCTAACCCATTAAAATAAAATTGCTGAACTTTTGCCAAATAATAAATATAAAATTTTGGAATTTTTTCCAATAAATCTTTGCATTTTATTTTTTGTATTCCTTTACTTCTTTCATCGCTAAGAACAACATTTAAAAAATAATCTTTAATCTCTTCAAATTTTTCATGCTCATTTATTTTTGAAGGATTAAAAAAAATCTGAAGTTCTGCCTGAGTAAATGCCCTCTGCCTTAATAAAAAATTTCTCGGAGATAATTCATTTCTATAAGCCCTGCCAATCAAAGCAAGCCCCAAGGGAAGTTTTTTCCTCATAACTTCTGACTGAATTTTAAAATTTACATACGGGCTCTGGGCAGTTTCAGGTCTTAAAAAAGCCTTTGCGCTGTTTCCAAAACCTAATTGCAGAGGAAACATCATATTAGTAATTTCAACTGATTCAATTTGAGAGCCGCAAACAGAACAAAGTATTTTATTTTCTTTTATTTTTTCAAATAATTTTTCAGAAGTCAGTCCTTCAAATCTTTTTTTTAAATTTTTTTCAAGCAGATGATCCGCTCTTTCAATGTGGCCTTTTTTGCACTTGGCTGCAAAATCATTAAAATTTTTCAAATGTCCGCTTGCAACAAAAACTTTTTCAGGCATAATTTCTGAAGCTTCTATTTCCGCAAAATTTTCATCAAGCCCTAAGAAAAAATTTCTCCAAAGATTTTCAAAATTTCTCTTTAGCAAAACTCCCAGATGCCCGTAATCAAAAAGGCCTGCTAACCCTCCATAAATTTCGCCGGAAGCATAAACAAATCCTTTTCTTTTGCAAAAAACCGCCATTTCATCTATAGAAATTTCTTTTTTTTCTAAACTGCTAATTTCATCTCTTTTTTTTTCTATTTTTTCTTCTGAGTTATTTTTTAATTCATTTGTCATTTTATCAATTATCTTCTTTGCCTTTAATTCAGCCTCTTTTTTATCTTTTCCTAAATAAGCAACACTCTTGCTCATTACTTTTTTTCCTTCCCTGACACTTTTCCGAAGATAATAATAATCTTTTCCCTTGACTTTTTGCTTGGCAATGTACATAGGAGTTATAAACTACAATATTTTATAAATGTTTTGCGAGACAAATTTAATTTTCTTTTACATTGCTATTCAAGTTTTTCTACCATTGTAGTTTCTTTTGTTTCGTTAGAAACAACGACAAGAATTTCCTGTTCTTGCCATTTTCTAAAAAAGAAACCCATTTTTTAAAATAAAAATTATTTTTTCCTATTTCTAATCATCCTATATAATACAAAGAAAACAAAAATAAAAAATAATAAAGACAAAACAATAATTACAAAGAAATTATTTTTATTTTTCTCTGCATTAATAATTGAAAACCCGCTAATGCTGCTGCGAATAGGGACATCATCGCTGACAAAAGAAGAATATTTTTGAAAATCAATAACTAAAACCAGTTCCTCATTTAAATTTTTATCAACAGGAACCGTTGTTCCAAAATTTTTTTCTGAATTAGCGGAAACAAAATGAGATTCTTCAAGTTCTGATTTTATAGTTTCATTAGAATTTAATATAGAAAAATACAGGTTAACAGCTTTATCCTCATTTGCTAAATTCTTAACAATATATTCAACATCAACAAAACCTTTTCTTCTATTCACACTAACCAAAGAAATTTCAAATTGTTCGTTTATTAAATTGTTGGAAAAATTATTTGTATTTGAAATTTTATTATTTTCTAAATTTTCTGATGCAGAAAAATTTAATTTTTTTGAAGAACCCCTGCTGCTTCCTCCACCGCCCCCGCCTCCTCCGCCATTGCCGCCATCGTCGTTTAAAGAGACAGAAACTGTAAAATTCACATTTGAACTTCCAACATTGTTTAAAGAATCATTTGCATAAAACCGGGAAATATAATCCTCATTAGAAATATTTGCAAGCGTATAATTAAAATTTCTGTTTGCATTGTTTGTCAGGGTATAATTTGTTATCCCGTTGTCAATTGTAAACCATGCCTTATCAGCATTTTCATTTGAAGTAATGTTAAATTCCATTATAGAAGTCGTGTAAGTTTTATTTGTTGGAGAATTAATTGTTATTGTTGGAGCAATGGTGTCGACGCTAAAATTTACATTTAAACTGCCGACGTTATTTGATGAATCATTTGCATAAACAATTAATATATTGCTTCCTTCATTAGCAGTTATTGTTGTATTTGGCGTGAAAGTTATATTTGTAGTTCCGCTGTTAAGAGTGTACTGCCAAGCATTAATTGTTTCGTTAGCTGAAACATTTAAGTCAATTGAAGTTGTTGCATAAGTTGAATTAGTTGGAGATTGAATTGTTATTGTTGGAGAAGTTGTGTCTGATGTTAGAGTAGAAGCCGTTAAATTTACATCCGTATTATTGACATTGTCACTTGTATCTTTTGTATTGATTCTTATTGTGTAATTTGTATTCGGATTCAAACCAGTTGCATTGTAGAAATTATTTGAAGTATTTGCAACATTAGTATTATTGATGTAAATAATTGCTTGGCTGAAATCAGCATCGCGGGGGTTTGTCCAGTTCCAGTAAATGCTCGTAGCAGTAGCTGATTGATTCGCTAAATTAGTAATAAAAGAAGGAGGAGTTGTGTCTGTCATGACGCCTTCAATTATTACATCGTCCACTCTACAAAATTCTGAAACAGCGCCTGCAGTACATTCAAATTTGATTTTGAAATTTGCATTATTATTAGCGACAGAGGATAAAACAAAGCTTTTGGAAACATAAGCCGCATCATCGGCAGAAGCGCTTAAAGTTTCTTCAACAGTAGTCCAGCCAGTGCCGTTGTACCACTTTGCCTTAAATTCGTCTGCGATGTCTAATCCTACAAGTTTTCTTTTATATTTGAAAGTAACGCTGGTATATTCTACTGTACTAATAGGCAATTCTAAAACACTTGCGGAATCAGTCGTAGACATTGGCTGTGACTGCGCGTGATATGTTCCATTTCCGGGATTGGTTGTTGACGCTGTCCAATTGTTGGCTCCGGATACTGCCGACAGGGTCCAGTTGTTTGCGGAAAAGCTTCCAGATTCTAAACCGTCAAAGAAACTGCCGCCTGAATCTTCAAGAATAACAAAACCGGTAATTTTTCCCTGAGCAAAATAAAGAAAAATTAAAAATCCTCCAAAAAGCAAAAGAACAATTAAATAATTTAAAACCTTTCCTCTTTTCATAAATATTCAAAGTAAATTCTATTTAATAAGTTTATTGAGAAGAAAAATCTATTTTAAAAATTTCAGAATTTCTAGAAATTCTTGAAGTAAAAATAATTATCTCATTAACTCTTTCTCTAATTCCGCTGTCAATTTTGTAATTATAAAACTTTTTTTCATTTTCACTTTCAGAAATTTTCCACGGAGCAACTAAAATTAATCTTTTAATTTTCTTTTTTGTTTCTCCAAGCCATCTAACTAAAAACGCGCTTCCGCAACTATGCCCGATTAAAATTGTATTTTTATCAATATTATATTTGTTAAATTCCTTTTTCCAAGAATTATAATTAGGTTTCCAAGGTTCAGGCATTAATGGAGTAAAAACTTTTATTTTTCTATCTTCTAATTTTTTCTTAATCCAAGGAATCCAATGCTTAAAATAAGATTTATCTTTTTCATCATCAGCTTTACCATGAACAATTATGCAATTCATTTTTTTCATTTTTTTTAAAATATTATAAAATGCCCGAGATGGGATTTGAACCCATGACCTACTGCTCTCTTCATTCTATAACATAGAAGGCAGTCGCTCTATCCAGGCTGAGCTACCCAGGCTAATCTATTATTTCTTATTCAATAACCTTTAAAAGTTTTGCATAATGTATAAATA
>JACOWL010000036.1 GCA_016176815.1 Candidatus Pacearchaeota archaeon | reverse complement strand
AATTAAAAGAAATAAAAGAAAAAACCGGAAAACCTATCTCGCAAATAATTGAAGAAAAAATTTTTTGAGCAGGAAAATAAAAAATCCCCGCTAACAGCAGGTTTATGCAATGCTTGTTTCTTTTTCCATAGGACAATCAAGCAATCTTTCTCATATCAATCAATTGAACAGACTGCACATTTTTTATTTTTTTAAGAGCGTTCTCAACTTTTTCAGCGTTGTCGTTTTCCGGAAACTGAAAAAAAACTATTATTGCTTTTAATCCAAAAGCAATTGGTTCAATAGAATATTCTTTATTAAATCCTCCAAAAGATTCTACAATTTCTTTTGCTTTTTTTTCAATTTCTTTTAAATTTGCATTTGGAGAATTTAATCCAGTCATATTTTAATATGTTAAAAATAGTTTATAAAATTGTTGATTGTAGATATTCTTTTATATTCTAAATTACTGATTTCATCATGTTAAATAAAAGAGGACAACTCACAATTTTCATAATCCTTGCAATTTTGATTATAGCCTTTGTTGCTTTGTTTTTTGTTTTTAGGGGCGGGATTCAGAAAGAAAAACCAGTAAGCCCTGAAATTGCGCCGATTAAGAATTTTGTTGAAGAATGCATTTATGATGCTGGAGAAGATGCTTTGTATTTTATAGGTCTTCACGGAGGATATTATGTTCCCAATAAATTTTCAACCTCTCTTGGAGTTCCATATTATATTAAAGACAACAACACTTTAATGCCTTCAAAAGAAGATATTGAAATAGAAATTTCTAAATATGTTGATGAGGCATTGCTTTTGTGCGCAGGAAATTTTACAGAATTTGATAATTTTCAAATAGCTTCGGGAAAACCTAAAACAAGCGCTAAAATTCTTGATGAAAAAGTTATTTTAGAGGTGAATTATCCCTTAACAATAATTAGGGGGGAAGAAAAAAGCAGAATTTCAGAATTTAAAACCGAAATTCCCGTAAGATTGGGAAGAATTTATAATGCAGGCAGTTTTATTGTCAGCGAGCATCTTAAAGGAGAAATTTGCATGAGTTGTTTATTGGAACTTCAGGAAAAAGAAAATCTTTCAATAATGAGCCAGGATAGTTTAGAAGAAAGCAAAACAATTATTTATAACATCTTTGATGAAAGTTATTTATTTAAAGAAAAAATTCCTGAAGATGAGAGATACCTTTTTAGGTTTGCAATTGAATACTGAATACTAAAATGATAAAAAAAATAAATATTTTTGGAAGCGTAATTTTGTTTTTATTATTAATTAATTTAAGTTTTGTTTTTGCTCAAGAAAATGGAGAAATTGTTCTTGGAGAGAACACAATAAATTTTGATTCAGAAAAAATAAATTATAAACTTGAATCAGAATACGGAAAAGAGGTTACTACTCTTTCTTTTAATGAAGAAGGGGGGTTTGTTGAAATTAATGGAATTAGATTTGAAAATGTTCTTCCTTCAGACATATCTTCTCATCCAAGCTACCTAAACCTTGATAAATCTGGAAATATTATTGAAGCAGATTTAACTGCAAATGAAAAAGGAAGTAATTTTTTAATTAATGGATTAACCTTTCAAGCTCCTCCAAATTCAAGAGTTTATTATGAGGAAGGTGGATTTTTTTTAGAGGACGTTAGCATTACAAATATTGATAAAAATCAGTTAGCTAAAATTAGTGAGGTTCCACCTATTTATTCTACAAGGACAAAATTTTTTGATGATTTATTTGTGCAGGCAGGCGGTGTCGATATTCAGAAAGAGGGTTACATTCTTTCTGGAGGAGATTTTGTTTATAAAAATATAGAAATTAAATTTTTAGAAGGAAATGAATTTTTTGACGTGCGTAATCCTGAAGATAAAGAAGGGGTTTTGGATATAGGAATTTTCAATGGAGATAAATTAGAAATAACTAAGAAAGATTATTTATTAAAAGGACTTCCTCCAAAAATCAAACACGAATCTTCTAAAGAAGGAAAAACCACCATTAAAAATGGAAGACATACTTTTGAGTTTGAAAATGGAAAATTTATCTCTGAGCTTGGAAATTTAAATACAAGAAATAAACTTTCAATAAAATCGGGCATTGAATCAAACTTAATAGAAAGTAAAATTATAAATATTGATAATGATAATGGATATTCTATTTCTGAATTAGGAAAAGGAAATATTTTTAGTTTTAATAAAGCGCTATTAAGCCCTCCAAATTATAATTTTGAAAGCGAGATTGGAAAAAAGATTTATTCTTTTGCCGAAGAACAAATAGGAACTTCTGCTTTTGTTGAAGAAGGAAGAGGTCAGTGTTATGGAGAAGAGGCGCTGGGAGTCAAGGGCTTTGATTGTATTGGTCTTGCAATAACTTCTCTGAAAAAAGTTTATCCAGATAGTTCTTTAAAAGATTTTCCTCCTAATTTGAAATTAGTTGATTCACTTAAAGAAAAAGGATGGAATGATTTTATTATAGAACCTGCTTCAGTTCAGAATAATGTGAAAACATCTGAGGCCGTGAAGAAGATTCCTGCAGGTTCAATTGTTTTTTTAATGCATAATTATCAGTCTTATAGCCCCGAGGAGATTGGAGGATTAGTTGATGGAATTGATTATCAAAATTATTTAAATTCAAAACAAGAAAAAACTTTTCTCGTTTTAGGCCATACATTAATTAAAGGAACAGGCAGGAAAAATTTTGTAAATGCATATCCGGGTGTCCGAGACAGCGAGCTTCCTTTAAGGGCAAGAAAAATAAATGAGAATTTAATAAAACAAGGGAAACAACCCATTTTTACCGGGACAGTGAGAGAAGGTGAAATGGTTCCGCAGGATGATTATTTAATTGTAATTTCTCCGCCGAAAGATTAATTTATTGAAGATGCCCTATAAAAGTTTGTTTAAAAGAGGCTCTGTTGAAAATCTCTTTTTTGTTTCTGTTTTGAATTCCACCAACAAGGAGGGTGGCAAGACAAATTCCCGCTAAAGCTTGCCTAAAGGCAAGCACCCGCCCTTAATTATTTAACAGCCGAGCCAAAGGAAGTTACGAATTCAAAAAATTTTCAACAGAGCATTTAAAAGAAGTTTATCTTTTTCAGCATCTTTTTTATTTCCGAGGATTTCATGCATTTCTGCCCTAAAAAATAAACATTTTGTT
>JACOWL010000016.1 GCA_016176815.1 Candidatus Pacearchaeota archaeon | reverse complement strand
CTTGGAAAAAGGCGACGCTGTTTCAAGAATTGATGAAAATTACGAAAAGAGAAATTCAGGAGATTTTTGTTTGTGGAAATTTAAAAAAGAAAACGAGCCTTTTTGGGAAAGTGAATTAGATGAGGGAAGGCCTGGCTGGCATATTGAAGATACAGCGATTACAGAAAAATATTTTGGTTCTCAATATGATGTTCACGGCGGAGGATTAGATTTAATTTTTCCGCATCACGAAGCGGAAATCGCGCAAATGGAATCTATTTCAGGAAAAAAACCTTTAGTTAAATATTGGATGCATACTGGTTTTTTAAAAATTGACAGGGAAAAGATGTCAAAATCTCTTGGAAATTTTTTTACAATAAAAGAGGCATTAAAAAAATACAATCCGGAAATAATAAGATATTTTTTTATCTCAACTCATTACAGAAAACCTCTTAATTTTTCAAAAGAAACTTTAGATAATGCAAAATCAAGTTATGAAAGATTAAGGAATATTTGTTCTGAAATGCAGGACGATAAGAAAATTAATAAAGAATCTTTGGAAGAATTTGAAAAAGAAATGGATGATGATTTTAACACTCCAAAAGCATTGCAGGTTTTATGGAAGCTTGTTCGCGATGAAAAAGCTAATGGAAAATATCAAGCAATAAAAAAAATAGATGAAGTTTTTGGATTTAAACTTTTAGAAAAAGAAAAAATTAAGATTCCAAAAGAAATTCAGAATATTATTGAAGAGCGCGAAAAAGCAAGAAAAAACAAGGACTGGAAAAAAGCAGATAAATTAAGAGAAAAAATTAAAAAATTTGGATATTATATTAATGATAAGCCAGAAGGTTATGAAATTGTGAAGTTGTAATTCTTGAGGCGAATTATCTGCCCCGCCCCTCTCAAGCTCACTCAGTAATTAGTAAAAAATAATTTACCTTCCGTGAACTTGTTCGCCACCCACCCAATTGCCTGTAACAGCAAAGTTCATAAAAATGATTAGTCAGTTTAAGGAAATTCATAATTTGTTAAGCTGTTCGATGGACAATATTCTAAATAAATTCGAGTGACTTTGGAGCGAGCTATTTTTCTTTCAATTAATAAAAACCAAAATTATATAAACAAAAATTAACTATTAAAAATAAATAGAGGAATATGGCAGTACAATTTGATTATGTCGCAAAAAGGGGATGGAAACCAAATAATCCTGATGAGAATTATGTAATTACTTTGTTAAAAATTGAGCTTGATGAAAGTGCAGTGAGAGAGGCAAAAAGACAAGGTAAATCTGAAAAAAAGCTCTTTGAAGACGCTGCTGGGACTGTTGCTGCAGAATCTTCCACAGGAACCTGGACAAAAGTTTATGATGGAAAAGATTCTGGAATTCCTTTAGCAAGAGCAAAAAGAGCAATGGCTTATGACTTAGATTATGAAAGAAAAATGTTCAAAGTTGCTTATCCTTTGGATTTATTTGAAATGAATAATGTTTCTGGATTGTTTGCTGGAATTATAGGGAACATTGCTGGAATGAAAATGGTTTCTGCAATGAGAGTTTATGACGCAAGGCTTCCTCGAAAAATGATTGAAGCATTTCAAGGGCCAGCTTTTGGAATTGATGGAGTTAGGAAAAAGTTGGAAAAGAAAGAAGAGTGTTTGGTTTGCACCGTTCCAAAACCTAAAATAGGGAGAACTGATGTTGAACAAGCAAAATTAGCAAGAATTTTATTTAACTCTGGAAACGGAACTTATGATGGAATTAAAGACGATGAAAATCTTTTGAGTTTGCCATTTAATAGTTTTGATAAAAGATGTAAACTAGTCTTAGCCGAAGCAAGAGCTGCTGAAAAAAAGACTGGAAACAAAAAATTTTATCTTTGTAACGTAACTCATTCTAATATAAATGAAATGCTTAGGAGAGCAAAACTGATTAAAGACAACGGGGGAATATTTATGATGATTGATGTTGTTACAACCGGGTTTGCTGCTGTTGACTCTATGAGGAGGGCGAATACAGGGCTTGCCATTCACGCGCATAGAGCAATGCACGGATTTATTACAAGAGATAATTCTCCAGGAGTTCACGGGGATGGAAAATTATACGGCTTTTCTGTTTCAATGATTTTCTTGGCTAAATTTTTTAGATTATTAGGAGTGGATTCTTTGCATGGCGGAAGCCCGTTGGCAAAAATGGAAGATTATGGAGAAGCAATTTACATAAAAGATGTGTTGCAAGCCAAAGAGCTTAAGCCGCACAATAAAATCCCATCGCTGGGACAAAAATGGTATAATATAAAACCTATTTGGATGACTGCGTCAGGCGGACTTCATCCAGGAGATTTTGAAGAGGTTTTGGATAAATTGGGCGACGATATTATTATACAATGTGGCGGGGGATTATTGGGGCATCCAAATGGAATAGAAGCAGGAGTAAAAGCAATTGAACAGGCAAGAGATATTTATTATAAAAAAATTCCTCTGAAAAAATTTGTAAAAGAAAATCCCAAATCAGAATTGGCTTTTGCAGTAAAACTTTGGGGATATGGGCCAAGGGTGGTTTATTAATTTGAAATACCTGCTCATTTCATTCGCAGAAATTAATTGAAATTTTATCTGCCTTTGGACAAGATAAAATTTTAGGAAGATTGTCGCGTCAGTAAAATTAATTTAAACTTTTATTATTATTTTTTAGACTATCATTCCCCGATTATATTTTTCTACAATCCTTTATTGCAAAAATTAAAGGTTTAAAACCCCAAATCATAAAGATTATCCAAGTTGATACCCCTAACCAAACTGGGGTAAATTTTGAGACAATCGGAACAATTGTTATAACAACAAAAAAATTAATAAATAATTCTAATATAAGCCAGAAATTAAAAAAGCTTTTTTCTTTTTCCATTTATTAATACACCTTTCTCTTAAAAAAATTATTTCTTCACCAAATCACTTTTATGAATTATTTTAATTTTTCTTGAAATATCTTTTCTATTGGCTTTTCTGCTAAGAGCTAATAATAACCAAGCCAGCGTTAAAATTATAATCACAATTAGTGAAAATTTTCCTGCTTTTGATTTAACTATTCCAGTTACTGCGCCTGTTATTCCGCCAGTTATTCTTGCGAAGAATCCAGGTGTTTTTTCTTGAGTTGATTCTGGATTTTTTCCGCCAGTTTCTTCAGTTGGATTTGATAAAGGTATTAAAGCCGACGCGGTACAAGCTTGTATTTCTGTTGCATTAAACTTTGATTCAATAACTCCTTTTTGAGAAGTTGTTGTTATTTTTTCCAAACAAGTTCTTGTTTGCTGGCTGTTGCTGCATGCAGACCATTCATTCCATTTTGAACATGTATAATATATTATTCCATAGCTTCCGCCTCCACCGCCGCCTCCACCTCCTCCCCCTCCACCGCCATTTCCGCTGTCAACAGCAGAGGTCGTGAAATTATATTGTGTTGAAGTGTCGCAATTTCCAGCAGCGTCGCAAGAACTTACATTATAATAATAAAGTGTTGAAGCAGACAAGCTTGACAAACTTATTGAGTGAGCTGTTACAAAAGTTGCTGAGCCAGTTAAAGACGCTGGAAGAGTTGTCCAATAATAAACACTTGAATTTGCATTTTCATTTGTATCCCAAGTTATTGTTGCTGATGACGAAGTTGGAGTTGCAAGAGGAATTGAGAGGGTTGGGATTGTGTTGTCGATATAAAATATTCCTAAATCAAGATTTATTTTGTTTCCAGCCATATCCGTAAGGGTAGTATTTATTTTATAGATTCCGTCCGGTAAAGTTATATCTACTGGAATCCAGGTTTTACTTATTGAATTAGTTCCAGAAACAGCAGTCCACCATTTTACTTGTACATCATTTGAATCATAAACCCTTATTGTTGACCAATTAATTATTTCATTAGCATTAGCATTTAAATATAAATCATCATACAAGTTATCTAAATTTGCAGGAGAGAAAGTTACATTATTATAGCCCCCAGTAATTTCATTAATAGAAGTTAAAAAAGGAAAAGTATTATCTGTATTTAATGGTCCGACTAATTGATAGCCAGTATTTCCAGCGTTATCGTCTGCTTTTACACAAAGATAATCTGTATGGTCTCCTGCAATATTAAAATCAACATTATTTATAAAAGAATTTCCATAAATATCTGTTATGTCACAAGTTGCATCTACACTAAATCCATATTCTAATGATGCTCCATCCAAGTTTGTATCAACTGCATCAATATTGATTATATCTGTTTGAACGGGTCCTATTTCTGCACCATTATTAATTACAAAAGTTGGATTTGTTCCGTCGTAAGTAATACTAAATTGTGCAGCTGCAATATTATCATTCCCTCCCAAGTCTTGCGCAACAGCTCCTGCAATATCTACACTCACTAAACCATCTGCTATTGGAGTTATTTCAAAAGTATAAGTTTTAGCATCAACAATTATAAAATTTCCTGCAACACTATTTGTAATTGTTAAATCTGTAATATCAAATCCTGTTACATCTTCGCTGAATGTTGCAGTTGCTGAAATTGGATTTGCATTTGTTGGGTCTGTTTCTAAAGAAGAAATTATTACATTTGGTGCAAGTGTATCAATATCAAAACTGCCTACAACAGAAGGTCCTTCAATATTTCCAGCCAAATCCTGAGCGCCTGAACTTGAAACGGAAACTCCTAAAGTTTCTTCATCAGCGTCTGTAATTGTGAAATTTTCTGTCCAGGTAGCTCCTGACATGCCCCACGCACCGTCTCCATTGGAGGTTATAGTTCCATTTGTTGGCCCGAAATTAATTGTTGGAGTTGTTGAAATGTCCATTACTTCATCATAATTTATTATAACTTCCTGAACTAAATCTCCGTCGTAAATAACTGGAGTTCCTAATGTGACTGTTCCTGTTGGAGCAGTATTATCAGTTGTAATCGTTATAAAAATTGAATCAGAATTTCCTGCTCGGTCATAACTTGTTGCAATTATATTATAAATTCCATCTGGTGCAAGAGTAGAATCCCAACCATAATTACAAGTTTCTGAAGGACATGAAAAAGTGTCTAAATAAAATCCGTCTGTTATTTGAATATCTATGTTATTAATTCCACTTACATCTGTAGTAACAGAAAGATCATCAATAGCAGAAGAAATAATATTTACAATTCCAGAATTTAGGGAGCTGTCTGCAGGGCTCGATATTGTTGTAATTGGAGGAAGCGTGTCTCTTATTATAACTCCTTCTGTAAATTCTGTTCTTATTGTTGTTCCGCTGGGATATTTATCTCGGGCTTTAATTATAAATGTGTAGTTTCCTTCTTCTTGATCTCCTGGGTTTGATAGAGTTTGTGAGACATCAGAAATATTTGAAGGATCTAAAGAGTAGGATCCACTAAATTCATTTCCATTAGGCGCAGTAAATTTTCTGGCAATATATTTGTTAGAACCATCTTCGATGCTATACCCAAAATACCCTCCTTTATTCGTTTCAGTTAATTGTGTGATTAAATTAAGAATATTTGTATTTGTATATCCAATATTTCCGAGGGGATTTAGAACAGTTAATATTGGAGAGATGCTATCAACCCAAAATGTAACTTTTTTATCAACGACATTACTATTTGTATCATTAGCGTAAATTGTCCAAGTATTCCAATTTTCTCCAGAAGGAGGTATTCCATTAATATCTAAATTACAATTAAAATTATAATTTGTTGCTCCATCATTCCACCAACAATTAGTTAAATTATCTCCAGTAATCTCTAAATTAATTTGTGTAACTTGATCATTATATCCGGTTCCATTTGCAGGATAAATAATATTAATGTTTGGTAGAGCGCTAACAACCCCGATTAATAAAATGGTTATTAAGATTCCAAATATCATCCCTCTCTTCATAAATAAATAAAAAACAATCTTCTTTATAAATATTTCCCAACTCCAGCGAATAGTTTAAAAAATTGGGTTTCTCTTTGTTAAGATGGAAAAATACAGAAAAAGTGTTTTTGTTGTCGTTTACAGGAAAACTCCAAACGGAATAAAATATTTAATTTTGAAAAGGAAACTTCATTGGAGTGGCTGGGAATTTCCAAAAGGCGGAATTAACGATAATGAAGAGATTATGGATGCTGTAAAAAGAGAAATAAAAGAAGAAACCGGGCGGTCTCCTTTGAATGTTCAATCGCATAATTTTTATGGAAAATATAAATATGATAAAAAAGTTTTAGGCAGAAAATTTATTGGCCAGACATTTTCTTTGTATTCGGCAGAACTAAAAGACGATAAAATACAAATTGATGAAAGAGAGCATTCAGATTATTTGTGGCCGTCATATCTTGAAGCCAACAAAAAATTAACTTATGAAAATCAAAAAAAATCTTTAGAAATTGTGAATGAGGCTCTTAAAAAAGAATAATTTTTAAAATCATAATTTTTTTACAGCTCTGTTGAAAAGCTCAATTTTTTATTTGTTTTGAGTTCAAATTCCCACTCAACCTCGTCTTTCAGACGAGACCCGCCCTTCATTTTTATGATGAATTGCCAAAGAAGTTACGAACTCAAAACTTTTTCAACAGAGCCTTTTTTTACAAAAACCCTTTAATAGATTGATTTGTTTTAAGCCCGTCCAGAATAATCTTTCTTCTTTCGTATGGGACATTCACTTTTGAACCTGTTGAAAGATTTTTTATTCCAATCTTTAATGTTTCCATTGCTACATTTCTATCTTTTCCGTAAAAATTTACCGTGTATCTCTGACCATCTGAATTCTTAAAAACAATCTCTTCTATACTTTCAGTTTTTATTTTCTCATTATTTACTATTTCATAAAAAGTGTTATAACTCATTTTCAGATTATTATTTTTGTCTTTTTAAAGTTTTATGAAGTGAAAAGTATAAAAACTTCCGATATTTTTTTTAATTATGGTTTTTAGAAAATTTGAAAC
>JACOWL010000022.1 GCA_016176815.1 Candidatus Pacearchaeota archaeon | reverse complement strand
AATTTTTTTAGAATTAAGTATTCTTTCAGCAAATAAACCTGTTCCTCCGCTTGCATCAAGAATCTTCTCGTTATTTTTTATGTCACTAAGTTTAAGAGCAGTATCATGTGTTGAATTAAGATATCCCTCCCATCTCTTATTATAATTTACAGAAAGAGCATCATATTCTCTTACAACATCCGTCATATTTTCTTTACCCATTATTTATTTTATCGCGTGTTTAGTTATTTCTATATTGCATGACTTGTATTTTTTGCACCATTCTTCGCATTTTTGAGCGAATTTTTTTTCTTTATATTTAAAATTGCATTCTTCACAATAATAGCTTTTATTTTTCTTATCTTCTCTAACCATTAATATTTTCTCCTTGGATTTTGCAATTGTTTGATTAACCATACTATAAAAAGAACTAATGCTACTAAAATTAAAACCATAAATAAAAATCCAAAAATCCACATTCCTGAAAAGCCATAATTTGTTCCACCCATCATGCCCCCATAACCCATCATCCCGGCTCCGCTGAATAAAAAAAACAAGATTGCTATTGCTATTATTGCAATTATCCAAGTATTATTTTCATTATTTTTATTTGTCATTTTATTTTTTGTTTACCTGAACCTTGAAAATCAAAAAACGGAATAATAAAAGTAAACTGATTTATTTCTCTAAAAATTTGTTATGAAGCCATCCAAAAAGCAAAGCTCCGACATAAGTGTATATCAAAACTTGTATTAAGCCAAAAATTCCTCCAGCTAAAGTTATCTGAACATCTCCTGCAAATTTATCTACGTTTACCAAATGCACAAGCCAGCCTAAAAGTTGCAATGCAAAATTAGGCCAGAGAGCTACAAATATTATGCAAAAAATGTATACTATTCCCATAGTTCCCGATGCTGCTATAATATCTAAATTTGCCGTCAATTTCATCTAAAACAAAACCGCACATTTTTAGTCTGGCTAAATTATGCGACACGGCTGTTTGATCCATGTCTAATTCTTTTATTATTTCGGAAACATTTTTTTTCCCTTTTCTTAATAAATTAATAATTTTTAATCTTGATTCAGAAACAAGAGTTCCAAAAAAAAGTTTGTATGCTTCATATATCTGTTGTTCTCCACCATGATGATGTTTTAATATCCTTTTATTTATCATATGATAACCTATCACATATGACTATTTAAATGTTCTGTTTTTTATCAGCTTATTCTTTATTAACAGAACAATGCTTAGCAATACAAAAGAACCTCCGATTATCCAGAGGTATACAAAAAAATCTTTCATAAAACTAAATGGAACGCCTGCAATAATAATGCCTCCATTTAATAAAAGCAGGTTTTTGGAAATGCATTTATTTTTTAAATAGAAAAATAAGCTTATAAAAAAGAGAAAAAATGCGGCTATCCAAAAAGGAACTGCAACTTTTGTTAAAAAAAGCAACGGCATCCCAACAAGAGTTATTCCAACAAGTGAGAGTAATGCAATAATACCTAAACAAACATTATGACAAACTTGGTACCCTCCAAGAAAACCCATTACTCCTGAGACGCTGCTTGTAAATGCAAGAGCTTTTCCTTTTTTTACATCCTTCTTTTTTTTCTGTCTTTTATTGGCCATATTTTATAATTAATTTTTAATCGCATGTTTTGTTATTTCTATATTGCATGAATGTTTTTTTCCACACCATCTTTCACACTTCTCCGCCAATTTTTTATCTTTATATTTAAATCCACATTCATTGCAAATATATATTTTAACAGAATTCTTATTTTGCTTCATTTGATAAATTTCATGTTTAGAAAATGAATACAAATTTTTCCTGAATTTGCTTTTACCATCTTAATGATTTTTTGCGTAATCAGTAATTGAATTTAATTGCTGCTGCAAATCTCCCTTGCTGTCTGTTATTAATATTTTGTCCAAATCATTGAAAACATAATTTTTATAATCCGAAATTTCCTTTTCATTTACATATACTTTTATTTCATCCGGCAATTTTAATTCAATGCTTTCAAAGAAAATCCAAAGAGGAACTCCTGTTGCGTGCATATGCAAAATATCTCCTGTTTTTTCTGGAGCCGGCGCGCCGGAATCTACATGAATGAAACTGCTTACGGGCAGATTAGCTCTCATTCTGCTCATATGATCTTTCTCATCAAAATTTAAAATCTCGCCGTTAATATAAATCTTCCAGTCTGCATGTATATGCTGGGATTGTAAAATCCCAATAGAAGCATCTGGATCCATGCCGCTGCATTGCATCATGCCGGAGTCAATGCACATTTCTATGGACATTCCACAAGCGTCACATTTTCCATCGCCGTCTTTATCCATCATTTGTCTTGCTAATTCTTTATCATAAGAAGTTAAACTCATTTTTTTCATGCCGGGAGTTTGCATTATTTCTTGATTAGTTGTTTCAATAAATGTATTTTTAGAAAAAAACATAGATTTTGCTGTAAAAAATAAAACGACTATAGCAAAAATTAATATTAAGTAAATAAAACCTATTACTGCTTTTTCTCTTTTATCTTTTTTCTTCTTTTTATTTATTTTAATTTTTGGTTGAATCATTATTTAACTCCTGAATTATATTCTATCAATATTTCGTCTCCATCTTGCATAAAATAATTTTCAAAATCAAAATTTTCTTTTCCATTGACAGACATTTTTAATGTCCCTTTATCAGCGCAATATTCAAAAATGCAGTCTTTGCTTAATTTCTTTCCCCAAACTTCAAAGAAATATCCCAATACAACTGTCTTTTTTGTTGGATTATTATTTTCCATATGAATTATGCCGTCTGTTTCATGAGTATGTATTGGCATATGCGCCCCTGCAAGTCCTATATTTGCTGGAATTGGAAAGATTTCTCCATCAATTTTAATAGTTAGATGAGGATGCCAGTGTATTGCCCCAATTGGAGCTTCAAAAGTTAAATTTGATTCGTCAATTATTGTTTTGTCTGCGGAGTTTTTATTCACCAACCCTATTATGCCCCAAACAATTAATCCAACAACGACAATAAAAATCGCCCAATTCATAATTTTTTTAATTGGAAATGATTTTTTTTCTTTATAAATTTTTTCGGAATGTTTTGCAGAATTATGCGAGGCTAACCCGTCTGCATTTGCAAAAGTTCTATCACAAATTTCACATTTAATTTTTTCTTCTATTTTATTCTGTGTTTCTTCTGTCATTTTTTAAATAGCATCTATATTCTCTCCATAAGGGTGAATTAATTTCCACCCTTGTATAACATCCCCCTTTCTATATTTTAATGTAAAAGTTCCGTCATAATTTGATTTTTGATTATTTGATAATGTAAAAATAATTTTATAATCTACACCTGCCGTTTCTCCATTATTGCTTTTTTCTTCAATATTTACTATTTCAATTCCCTCTATATTCTGCGAATCTACATATTCTTTAAAGTCTTGAAGGGTTTTTGCAGTCGGTTCAATCTTTTTAAATCCGTCAGAAAAAACAGCATACATATTTGCATAATCTTTATTATTCCAAGAATTAAAATATTGCTCAACAACTTTTTCAGGAGAAGGAAAATTAAATTCTTCCGTCTTTGGCTTGTTATTTGTCCAAATAATTCCGACTATAAAAATTACAAATAAAATAGTTAATCCAATATATAAAATTTTTTTATTTGTTAAATCATTTTTCATTTTAAATCTCTACTATTTTATTTTCTTCCAAATCCCAATAAGTTCCTATTAATTCTGGGTTACGCATCACAAACCAACCGTCGCTTTCAATTGTGCCGACACTTTCCCATGCCTGTTCAAGCAAGGAATAATATTTTGCATCCGGGGATAAAATAATTATTGGAGCTTTCTTTACATTATATTTTTGCGCAAATTGTTTTCCTTCCGGTGAATTAATGTCATAAGTGTTCTCATTATTAAGAACTAATCCAAACTGAAGCAAGATATCCCTATTAACTGATACATCATAACAAACAGAACAAACATTATTAGTTAGATAAACAACATCTACAAGACCAACTATTTTATTTTGCAAAAGGTCCCTATAAGGAGGAACGGTTGAGTGAACTGCATAAAATCCTTCTTTATTTATTGCGCCCGATTGAATTAAAGCGTCTTTTACATCTATATAATAATCAACTTCCTCTGAAATAAGAATTGCCGGAACTTCTTTAACGCCAAATTTCTTAATTAGCTCCTGACCTTCTTTAGAGTTATATTCTATAAATTGTTCATCTTGAACAAATACGCCTTGTTCTTCTAATGTTGATGAGATTGAAGTTAAATCAACACATTTTTCGCAGGAAGAATCAATTATATGTTTTATACTCACTAAACCTTTTACCTGGTTTGATGCTGCATCAAAATACGGCGGGATTAGCGACGTAAAAATAAAATTGCCTTCTTGAATCTCTCCCTTTTCTTCAAAATAAGAAACAAGCTGTTCCGACTTATCTATTTCTCCGCTGACAATTATTGTTGGCAGCTTTTTAATATTATATTTAGAAATAAATTCTTTGCCTTGTGAAGATCCGCTTGATATTGTTTCTTCATTTTTTATATTTACATTTTGATTTTTTAATTCTTTTACAGCTTCTTCAATATCAAAACACGAATCACAATTCTCTGAAACTATTTTAACAAGCTCTAATTCAGCGGGTCTCAATTCTTCTTCCAAAATTACTTTTGCTTCAGTAACTTTTATCCCCCTTTCATGAAGCATAAAATTATTTAGAATTAACAAAGCTGCAGCCAAGACTAGAACAATAGGAACAACCCTGTTTAATAAATTATTTTCTATTTTTTTATTTTCCATTTTTATTTAATAAAATTTCAATTAAAAATAAATAAATTAAAATAAGCTAGCAGCCTCCAACCATTGAGGGAAGGTTTTGCAAATTAGCCGGCACCGATGATGAACCGCTTGTTGATGAAGCCGTTGCCTGCGCTCCACTTGCAGAGGGAACACTAACTTCGGTTTTAGTTAATTTTGTCAACTGAATTGTCTGCAATCCAACAGCGAGCAGCATTATTCCTATTAATACAACGACTAAAATTTCTTTTGTTTCCATTTTATTTTTTCTCTTGACCTCCTTTCAAATTTTTATTGTCTATCTCTTTCAATAATTTGATAATCCATAAAATAATCAAAATTATTATTCCAATTAATAAGATTAAATAAAGAATATTTAAAAAATTCCAATATCCAAAATTAGAACTTCCCATCATTCCTCCTGAACCCATCATATTTCCGCCGCTCATCATATCCATCATTCCACCGCCCATCATGCTTCCAGAACTAATCATATTTCCGCTTGATTCTCCGCAATAAATAATTTTTGCCATATTAATATGAAATTTTTCTTCATCTTCAGAACCTTCTGTAAGCCCCATCATTTTATGCATAAGTTCGTGGGCTTCTCCTGGATGCATCTGTTCCATATAATATTCGCCCATTATTTCCAATTGCTCATCAGTTAAATCGTCACAGCTGATTTTTGAATCAATTAAACTTTTAGCTTCGCCAATTTCTTGTTCACTAATTGCGCTGACTAAACTTAAATTCAAAAATAAAACAACAAATAAAACAAAAATTATTTTTTTCATTTTTATTGAGCCTCCAAAATTATTCTTTCTATAGTTCCTTTAGGATACCATAAAGCATACCATCTTGCCATTTCCCCGTATATCTCTTCGTCAGAATATTTATCTCCGTAATTTTTAATAAACCACTTCGCCATTCCTTGAGCAGCAGCTGAATGAGCGCATCCGCATCTTGTTATGATTGTTGGATTTTTAGGAGAGCCACAGCAATAATCGCATGTAAATGAGTTTACTATTCTGTCCCATCTTTCCTCTTCTGTTGATGTTAATTGCAATGCGCGATAAGTTCCCCAATTATTTTGTGAAGTAATTGGATCATCAAATGATACTTGCGCTTCTTGTCCATACCATGGAGTTCCCGTCGGAACAATATTATTTAACAAATCTTGAACAGCATCTCCTGTTGAAGGAACGACAGACAATTCACTTATTGTAGGAAGAGGTTTTACTATTGAATTATAGCCTTTAATTTTAGGCTGTTCTCCGACTGCTAAAGGCATTGGTTTTAAAGTAATTTTTGAACCATACTCAAAATTTCCTAAATTAACCGTTCCACCGCCCGCAGACGCAACTACAAATGCATTTGGAATAATTAATTGATTAATAAAAATTAACAATGCAAGAATAATAATTGCGCCAAGAACATAATTATTTCTAAACAATAAAGGTTCTCCTTTTTTTTCAGTAGATTTTTTTTTAACCATTTTTATTAATTCTTTTCATTTGTATTTTTTCTAAAATACGAATGCGTCAAAAAATTTCCTTTATGCCCTTCCTTAGGGTATGTTTTTTGTTCCTTTTTCAATTATAAAATACATAAAAAACTCCTTATAAAGGTATCGTGGAACTAGTTCTACTCCCGAAATTGGTTCTTTATTTTTCATTTTTTTCCCTTTTTTGAATCTTGGATTAAACAAAATTTACAAGTTTTTGTATAAATGCTGTTTGCCTTAAGATGAACCACTAATATTAACAACCCCATAGAAACGATTTTTAAAATTCCTAAATATGGCGTTAAAAAAGCTGTTGGGATATTTAAGAAAGTTGCGCCAAATGCAACTAATGCTAAGCTCTGACATACCGGGCAAATTCCAGCCAAAACAGCGGCAAATCCTCCTCCTGCAACTCCAAATGCAGTAAAAGACTGAGCTTTAATTTTTCTTTCGTGCCTCCATAAAACAACAAAAATAGATATTAAAACAGAAGTTCCAAAAATAAAAAGATAGTCCCACAAAAAAGAGTAAACTATGAAAAGTCCCGCAAAAATAAGAAATAAAAATTTCTTGTCTTGCTTTATAATTTTATAATTATGATTTAACAGCCCTTCTTCTTTCATTTTTTGTTTTCTTTTCATTTTATTTTTTTCAACCATTTTATTTATTAATTTCAACTTTACAAATATTTTCTCTTGTTAAAAGAAAGATAGATATAGTTAATAAAACTAATGACAGCATTTGTATTTCTAAACCATATAATGGCAGAATGCTCAAACTTGCAGTTATTCCAAAAAGACCTAAAAGCGCAGGGAAAAGACCAACAAAACATCCGGGACACGCTCCTCCCAAAATTCCTCCAAAAATCCCTAAAGCGCCCATGCCCCCAACTCCCGCATTTCCTTTTTTATTCATCTGTTTTAATTCCTTAAATTTAATAATAACTAAATTTACATTTGCAGCTGCAAGCAATGCAGTTATTAAACTGAGCGCTATAAATGGAATTGCAAAAGATAGTTTATATGATGTAAATAAAGTCGGCAAGGTTACAAATGTTTTATTTATTAAAACATTAATTGCTAAATATGCTAAAAAAACCCCTATGAAATAAAACACATACGGCTTTTTGATTATTGCATTCTTTGTTTTTTTTAGTCTGTTGTTCATTTTATATATTAAATTTTATGGGCGAATATAAAAAAATTAAAAAATAAAAATTTGCAGTATTTATTTAACAGCGTTAATTGCTTCTTCAATTTGAGACCACGGAACAGCCCCAGAAACTGCTTCTGTCTTTTTATTTTTGTTGTTAATAACAACAAAATATGGAGTTCCCTGCCCTCCAGCATCTACTGCCTGCTGTATTTCCTTTTTAACTTCTGAAGCTTTTTCATCTCCATCTAAGCAAGCATCAAATGTTGCGGCGTCAAGTCCAAGCTGCTGCGCATAAAATTTTAAACTTGCATCATCAAGCGCCTGCTGGTTTGCAAAAAGAGTGTCATGATATTCCCAAAATTTTCCCTGATCTTGCGCGCATAAAGAAGCTTCTCCTGCATTTTGAGCATGAGAATGTATGCTTGTTAAAGGAAACTGTTTGTAAATAAAATTATACTCTCCATTTTTGAAGCCATCGCTTTTCCTCATATCAGCTAAAGCATCAGCATGCGCTCTGCCGCAAAAAGGGCACTGAAAATCTGAAAATTCAACTATTGAAATTTCAGCGGTTGTATCGCCTAAAACAGGATCATTATCTTCAATTTTAATTTTAGCATTTCCGCTTGCTGATGGAGCATTATCACTTGGGATAATTTCTTTTATAACTTTTCCATTTCCATTAAATGCTCCAAAAACAGACAATAAGAATAAAATTGCAAAAATAAAAGTTCCAACTTTCCATAAAGTATTTTTCTTTATAGTGATTGATTCTTCTGTCATCTTTTACCTCCTTTCATTTTTTGTTTTTTAAACATAACAAAATTCCGAAAAAACGGCTTATAAAGGTATCGTGGAACTAGTTCTACTGTATGAAAAGGTTCTATTTCAAGAAAATTATATTAGTCATTCCTCTCCTTCTTCTTTCAATAATTCCTGTTCTTTCTAATTTATCTAAAATTCTTGAAACTTTTGATTTTGGAAAATTAAAATGTTCAACAATATTGCTTTGATAAATCCCTTTTTCTTTATTTTCCCGAATAAATAAAAACATTTTTTTCTCTTCAGAATTTAACTTAGTGATATCATATTCTTTTTGTTTAATAATTCTTTCTCTGGTGAAAAAAAGAAGATAAAACCCAAGAGCAAATATAAATGAGAAAATTCCAACAGCTATATGTGAAAATGACAGCCCTCTTTCAATTGGCGAGCATCCCGCATTACTAAAACAGCCCAAGTCCTGAGATTTTTGTGTAAGATTTGAGATATAATAAAAAAAGATTCCACCTATGATTAAAGAAAGGACAACTAAAACAATGCCCAACTTTCTATTATTTTCCATATTATTTATTGTCTGAGCAAGTATAAAAGATTTGCTATTATTGATTCTTATTATTTATTCCAAATAATCTATGCAACCAGCACCAACTAATAAAACTTTCAATAAGCGCAATTACTCCGATTATTACGACGAGCCAGTTTGCCCATGCAAAACCAAACTCTGGTTTGAAGGGGCCCAAAAACCAAAACGCGAGCGCAAATCTTAAAATTCTGTCAACTATTCCTAAATTTTGCTTTACCATCTTTTATTTTTACCTCCTTTTTCTTTTTTTATTTAACTCAAACATTATTTATAAAAGTTTTAGATGAAAAAACTCAAAACAAATAATCCTATTGCAGATATTAAAGTTATAAAATAAATTTTTTTATTCCATTTGAAAACCTTTGCCCCATCAAAAGGCATTGCAGGAATCATATTAAATGCAGCAAGCAAAGAATTAATTGATAATCCAAAACTAAAAAAAACTTGAAAAATTTCTGAAACATTAAAAATTAAAATAAGAATCAAAAATAAAACCGCTAAAATAAGATTTGTCATTGGACCTGCCAAAGAAATTTTTCCATTCCTTTGCTGGGAAATTTTTCCTTGAATAAAAACAGCTCCAGGAGCTGCGAAAATAAATCCAAAAAAACTAAACAATATTGCTAACCATAGCATTCCGTAAAAAGCTCTGAACTCTGCAAACAAGCCGTATTTTTGCGCAAAATATTTATGCATTAATTCATGCAATAAAAAACCAATCCCTGCTGTAAAAAAAGCAATTATAGATATGATTAAAAAACCAGAGCTAAACTTTAAACCAAATCCTCCAGACAAAAGAATAGCAAAAGCTAAAGAAATCATAATCCCTGCAAAAAATAAATCTTTTTTTTCTTTAGTGGTAAATTTCATTTTCACCTTTTTATTCAAGTAAGACATTCTTTAATTCGACTTTTTCCTGAAGGCGAATTTGTCGAAAAACTTCCTTTATGCCCTTCCTTAGGGCATGTTTTTTGTTCCTTTTTATTCAAGTAAGACATTCTTTATAAATTTCTGGATGATGCCCCATATGCTCTCTCCAAGATTCTTCTGTATATCCCGGCTCTGGAACGCATTTATCTGTTCCAGAACTTCCGGAATCTTTTATTGCATAAATAATTTCTGGAAAAATTGTTAATAACAAAAGCCCTAAAATTAAAATTACAATTATAATATATAAAATTGAATTATCTTTTTTCGCCATTACCAATTCCTGCAACATTCTATTAATTTATTTGCAACTTTGCTAAATTTTTTATTGTTTCTTAATAAATATATCAAAGAAAAAACAACCCATAATCCAACGATAATTAAAAAACTATTAAATTCAAAATTTTCAAGAACAAGATAAATAATAAAAATAAATGTTAATAGCAAAGGCAGTCTAAATATTTTAAATTTTTCTCTGACATTTTTTTCCCATAAATAAAATAAACCCAACGAAGTATGCCCCATAAGAATTGCAATTATAATTTTGTCTGTAAAAATATTTGTTAAAAATAAAATTAAAAGAAAAATCCAGATTAAACTAACTGAAACACATAATGTGCAGAATTTTTTCCAATTAAATAGATTCTTTAAAATTAATAAAATAAAAAATAATCCGACAATTCCAGCTATTGTATAAAATAAAAATTCCATCTTAAATAATTTTTCTCCCAGATTCTTCCCAGGCGTTCATTCCTCCGTCAAGCTCGTAAATCTTTTGATAACCCATTTCTAATAATTGTTTTGATGCGTCCGCGGACATTTTCCCGCTCCTGCAATAAACAGCTATTGGAACAGAAACATCCATAGGCAGTTTTTCCATATACTTGTCAAGATTTTCCCAGTCTTCAATTATTTCATCAGTCCTGTTAATTTTGCCATAATAAGGAGTATGAACATTTAATAAAAAAACGCTTTCATTTTGAATAATTTTTTCAAATTCTTCCGGCGGCAAAAGTTCAATTGAACCCGGAATAGTGTTTTGATTTTCTCCTGAACCTCCTAAACTAATTTGAATCAAAATTCCAACGAGGATTAATAAAATAAGAGTCAATAAAGTTCCTTGAAATGGAAAAGTTTTGTTATTTCTTTTTTTAGTTATTGCTTTGCTTATTAAAGGAGTTGACAAAACAATCAGCCCTCCAAAAAAACTGCTTGCCAAAGAATAATTGAAAACATAAGTCGTTCCATAATCGCCGATAAAAGAAAGATACAGCGGACCAAGAGCTTTAAAAATTGGCATTAGAATTAAAGGAATTACTGTTGTGAAAAAAATAATTGCAACAATAAGAAAGTTTTGAAACGGGATATATTTTTTTTTAATTATTCTCGCGAACCACATTCCTATTGACATTGCAAAAGCTCCGATAAAAAGCGCAACAACAACCGGGCTTACTCCAAGCCAAATTGCCCCGGCTCCTAATGCTCCGGCTCCGATTGTGCAAAGAGGGCAGTGCGCGCTGACAAATTTAATTAAAAAAACTGAGAACAGAGGAATTATAAATAATAAATAAAATAATTTATTTTTCATTTTAAATCTTCATAAACTCGCTTGAAGTTCCGTCGTTATTCACAGCATAAATTATAAACTCTCCAGATTTTTGTCCGGGCATTCCTGGCGAGCCGGAAGGCATTCCGGGAAGAGCAATTCCTTTTATATCCGGTTTTTCTTTTAAAAGTTTTTCAACAGCTTCAAGAGGCATATGCCCTTCAATAAAATAATTTCCGATTATTGTTGTATGGCAACTTTCCATTTCTTTAGGAACTCCATATCTTTCTTTTATTTCATTTGGATCATCAACATTCATAGAATTTACTTTAGGAGAAACTTTGCCGCTAACATAAGTTGCATAAGTTGAACAGCAGCCGCATGTCAGAGATTTATGAATATTTATTTCTCCAGGAATTGCGTCTATATTTTCAAAACTGCCTGCCTTTGAATTTTGCGGGAAAAAAAATATTCCCGCTAAAATAATAACTGCCGCAATTATTAAAATTAATAAATTTTTTTTCATTTTTTTATTTTAAATTAACACCCTCCAACCATTCCGCTTGATGAAGCTGAACTTACTGCAGAAGCTGTTTCAGAATTTATGTTTTGAGCTGCAATGCTCCCGCCTCCAGCTTGGAATACAAGATATAAAGCAACTAAAAATAATATTCCTATAACAATCCAAATAATTATTTTTTTATCCATTTTAACCTCCCGTATTTTATTTTAATATGCTGAAAATAAGCAAACTAACTATAAGCAATATCATCGCTAAAACAAACCAAGAAACTCCTTTTTTTTCTTGATTATTTTCTTCTGCATGATTATGTCCTGCTGAACAACAATCCATTTAACATCCTCCAACCATTCCAGAACCAGAGGAAGAACTAGACGAACTTTCCTGAACCCTCGCTGGAATTGTTCCGTGCATTTCATAATTCATTATTTCATTCTCTGTCCAGCCAGTCGTATCTAGTTTTCCTGAAGAACTAATGCTTTTACCAGTGCTTCCGCTTCCTGCCTGAAATACTAAATATAAAGCAACTAAAAACAATATTCCAATAACAACCCACATAATTATTTTTTTATCCATTTAACATCCTCCGACCATTTCTCCGCCAGATGAAATTTGTCCTTGTTCTGCTCCTCTATATAAATTACTTGCAAGATTTACATAATCTGTTGAGTCTATTCCATTCGCTTCAAGAACTTTTGCCTTTGTTTCATGAATTCCTGGGAAAAATAAAACTTTCCATTTTCCTAATTCAGATAATATTTCATAGTCAGACATTTCAGGATTATTAATAAGAAGATATTTAGCCAAGCCCCTCATTGCATAACTATGCGCGCAGCCGCAAGCTGCCTGTCCGTTTGAAAAAATTATTGCATCAGCGCCGCAGCAATATTCACAGCTTATTGCGCTTCCTATCTTAATATATCTCGCCATTTGTTCGCTGTTCAGCTCTTCATCTTCATATAAACTTAATTTTTTAATTGTCGCATCAGCGAGTTTAGGATTGCTTGCAGAAATATCATCGTAACTAATTCCTAATGCCTGCCCGTAAACTGCAGGAACTCCTGTAGGAATTATATCTGAACTTAAAATAGTTGCTCCGGTAATTCCAGTGCCGTCGTTAATATCTGCTCCCGAATTTCCATAAATTTTGCCGGCAGCAAAAACTATAATCAACGCTAATGCTGCAACTATTCCTATTTGAATATAAAATTCAACATTGCTTTTTTCTGTTTTTTCTATTTGTTGATTTTTGTTTTCCATAGTTTTTCAAGTAATTAACTTATTATAAGCGTTTTTGTGAAACTAGTTTCATTTGATAAAATAGCAAGTTTATTAAATAACCCTTGCAAATAAATAATATGGAAAATAAATATGTAGGATATCTGCTTATTGGAATTTCAATCTTAATCATAGCAATTATCTTTTTATTCAGTTCCGCTTTAAAAGAAATAACTGCATCCTCATGTTCAATGGAAAAAGAAATTTGCCCTATGAATCAATCTGTAAATAGCCAAACATATTTATCTTTAGGAATTGTTGTTTTACTGATGATTGTGGGATTTATTTTAATCTTTTCAAAACCGCAGGAAAAAATAATAGTTAAAACACGAACAATAGAAAAAAAATTTCCTAAAAAAGAAATTAACACTCATGAGCTAAAGCCGGAAGAAAAAAATGTCTTAAAACTTGTCAGCGATAATAAAGCAATATTTCAGGCAGAGTTAATTGAAAAAACCAAGTTTGGAAAAGCGAAGATAACTCGTATTTTAGATAGATTAGAAGGAAAAGGTTTTGTTGAAAGAAAAAGAAGAGGCATGACTAATATTGTTGTGATGAAGGAATAATTTTATTATTAAGATAATCTTCAGCTGTAAAAATTTTATCTTATGCATGAAAAATAGAAAAGTTTATATATAAATAGCATATAATTAATTATACATGGCTGCAAGAGAATCAACAATTTTGATTGATAAAAGGGTAATTGAACTGCTTAAAGAAACAAAAGATTACCCCAAACAGACTTATAACGAGCTATTGGAAAAAATGGCGAAAATTTTTTTAGTTTTAAAGAAAAGAAATCAATACGATGAATTTTTGCATAAAATTCAGCAGCCGAAAATGAAAGAATTATGGGGCAACAAAGAGGACGAATTCTGGGATGAAATTTAATTTTGGTCAAATAATTCTTGCAGAAGTCCAATACACAGATACTTTTGAAATTAAGGTTAGGCCCGTTTTAGTCTTATTTGAAGAACAAGGAAATGTCGTTGTTGCCGGATTAACAAGCAATTTGAAAATGAAAGGCATTTTAATAACAAAAAAAGAGGGACTGCCAAAAGACAGCGTAATAAAATTGAATTATATTTTACAATTTCTGAGAGAATGACAAAAAAATTCTTGTTGAATATTTCAGAAGAAAAAAAGCAGTTAATAAAAAGAGAATTAATTAAAAAATTTGTTTAGGGAACGGGGATTTAGTTTTTCTAAACAATAAAATCTTTAAAAGTCTTCCTCTTTTATTATTTCTATGTCAACTAAAAATAAAATTGAGCTCGGACTTGGAGTTAAAAAACCAGTAAGAAGCATTTCCGGAGTTACGCCTCTGACAGTTGTTCTTGCGCCGAGAAAATGCGATCACGGAACTTGTATTTATTGTCCTGGAGGAGAGCATGTCCCTCAAAGCTATACAGATAAAAGTCCGGCAATTATGCGCGCAATGAAGTTGGCATATGATCCTTATGAGCAGGTAAAAGTCAGACTGAATGTTTTGAAATTAATGAAACATCCAACTGATAAAATTGAAATAATAATTCTCGGAGGAACTTTTTTGCAATATCCAAAAGAATACAAATATAATTTTATAAAAAAAATTTTTGATGCTCTAAACAATAAAAATTCCAAAAATTTAGAACAAGCAAAAAAAATAAATGAAAGCAAATCAAAGATTTCCATTCGTCCTTCAATTGAAGAATTAAAAAAACAATTAAAAACAGCTCAATTGAAGAACGAAAAGGCGAAACATAGATGCGTTGCAATGTGCATTGAAAATCGCCCGGATAATTGCACTGATAAAGATATTAAAGAAATGCTGGAATTTGGAGCAACAAGAGTTGAAATCGGAGTTCAAATGCCCGACGATAAAATTTACAAGAAAACAAATCGCGGGCACACTATTCAAGATGTAATTGACGCGACTGAAAAATTAAAAAATGCGGGATTTAAATTAGGATATCATATAATGCCCGGCTTGCCCGGAAGCAATAAAGAAAAAGATTTAAAATTATTTAAAAAAATTTTTCAGGATGAAAAATTTCGTCCGGATCAGCTAAAAATTTATCCGTGCCAGATTATTAAGGACTCTCCGCTGGAAAAAACATACAAATTAATTGGATATACCCCATACAACGAAAAAGAAACAAAAGAAATTTTAATAGAATTTCCAAAAGAAAAATTAATTGAAGGTCTTGAAAAATTAGATTTAAGAAAAGATATTGAAGAAGAATTTAGAAATAAAGGATTAAAAATCGGTGAAATAAGGATGAGGGAAATTGGATTTAATAAAAATGCCCTTGATTTAAACGCTAAAATAAAAATTATTGAATATCCAGCTTCTAATGGAAAAGAATATTTTTTGGAATTTACAAACAAAGAAAATATTTTGTTTGGATTATTGAGATTAAGAATTTTTAATAATGATAATAAATCTGAAATTGCAAAAAAAATGAACAATTTCAAACAACTTCGGGCGGCTGGAGGGGGAGCGAAGCGCTGGCGGGCGGGGCAAACAAAATCTGAAAAATTAAAAACGGCAATAATCCGCGAACTTCATGTTTACGGGCAGGCATTAAATCTTGGCAAAAAAGGATTTGAATCACAGCATATTGGTCTTGGAAAAAGATTAATGCAAAAAGCAGAAGAAATTTGCATAGGTAAAAAAATAAAATCAATCAAAGTTATTTCGGGAGTAGGAGTAAGGGAATATTATAAAAAACTTGGATATGCCTTGGATGATGGAGGGGTTTATATGGTTAAGGATTTGAATTAATGTTTTTATTTATTTTTTAAGTTTTCTAAAATTTCTTTTTGTTTCTCTTCTACTTCATTTATTCTCTTTTGTTTTTCCTCATAAGAACCCCAAATCTCATTAGGCAAATCATTCATTCTATCTAAAGCATACTTAAAACTTTCTCGAATAAATTTAATATCTTCACTTTTTAACATTTAGTCTTTCCCGGGAAGTGATTTTTTTAATTTTTCTTTCATCTTGCCTATTTCTAATAATGCTTCATTTATTTTTTTAAGTAATTCTTTTAATTTTTCCCTACCAAATTCTTCTGAATCTCCCATAGAAATAAAACAATTTGGTTTTTCTGAATCGATTTTACAATGAGCAAGAATGTTTCTTTTACTAGCAATATCTTCAAGTTTATTTCGGGAAAGAGTTATATCTTTGAGAATTTCCTTATTTTTATCTAATAATTTAGAAAATGCGATGCTCTTGCCAGAAAGAGAAAAATTCCTATTTTCCATTAAGAACCCATGAAAATGTTCTTTTGAATTAGATTTAATTTCAAAATATATCTCAAATAATTCATTTAATTCTATTTCCAAGTCTACAACTCTTGACAATACATAACCTCTTAAGAAAACGGGATCTTCACACCGTTTAATATTCTTTTTTATTAATTTTTTCAGAGGTTCTAATATTTTCGTCTTATCGCGAACAATTTCAATAAAATGGTGATAATTCATTAATTCTCCTTCATCAAATGAAGGAGTAGAATAAAATAATACATCAATTAATGCCTTTTTCTCTCCAATTTTTTTTATAACATCCAATCCATTAAATTCTTCATCTAAATCATTATCCGTTACAATAAGATCAACTTCTCCATTAATCTTTTCATCAAGAATTTTTTTTATATTTTCAACGTCTTGAATCATCTCGATGTCAGGTTCAAATCCTTTTTCTTTGAGAAATTCCTCAATTTGATTTTTTGAGGATTTAATTGAACTTGGTCTATCATCTATCCACAATATTTTAAATTTCATTTTCTAATTTTTATTTCAAAACAAGCTCCATTTAATTGATTTTCTATGTTATTTCCTATAAATTTTATATTCCCGTTTAAATTTTTTAATATCCTTTTAACATCATACAGTCCTTGACCAGCTCCTTTTGTAGTTGAATAGGCCCTATTAAATATATGGGGTGCATCTTTATCTTTAATACCTCCATTATCCGAGTTATCTGAAATCAGCAATACTAAAAAATCTTTATTCTTTTCAAAATCCAACCTAATTCTGGTTGCATCTTGCTTTAAGGAATTGCTTATGAAATTATTTAGAATAATTAGTATTTCAAGAGGTTTAAATCTACAAACAAATTTAATGTCTTCGTTTTTAAAATCAAATTTTAAGCTAGAGTATTTCATATTTGTTAGATATTCAAAAATGTATTGAACTATATCTCTTTTTATTGTTTCGACTTTTGTATTAAAATTAGCCATACTTAATATCTCTGATAAGTATTTGATTTGATCATGCTCTAATGATATATCATCAACAAAAGGAATAATTTTTTCGATAGGAGAGTTCTTTTGTATATGTTTATTAATTTCAGATAAAGCCTTCTGAATTGGATCTGTAGAATTATTTATTATGTGAATTAATCTCTGTGTTGCTTCTTGATCAACAGAAAGAGCGCCTGATAAAAATAACCCTTCTTTTTCTTTAATTTCCAATTCACTTTTTATTTCTTTAATTTCTTCTTCTTTCTCTTCGAGCTTTTCTTTTTGTTTTTCTTTTTCTAATTTTAAACCTATTTTTAAGCTTTGAATCTGCTGATTATAGACTAGTTTTATTTCTTTATCTTTTTCTTTTTTCATTAAATCTTCAATTGTTTCTATTGTTTCAGGTATTTTTTCAATTGTTTTTTCTTCTACAATCTCTAAGAAATCTTTATTATACCATAAATCCTTATTTTCCAAATCTCCTGCAATTTGCTTAATTATTTTTTTAGAATCTTTCTTAATTTCTTCAAAATCTTTTGTTTTTATTTCTGAATCCCAATAAATTGCTCCAACAACATATTTTTCTAATTTTTTGAGAATTACTTCCAAGACAAATTTTTGAAGTTGTTCAAAAGAAGGGGTATTTAGTAATCCATGATTTCTACTTGTTGCTTCTCTAAAATTATTTTCTGAATCATTGATTTCTATTCTTCCCAAGAGCTCCCTTGTTCCGAGATTACGTGAATAACCTTGTGTTTTTCTAAGATTTAATTCAAGCCAATCATCTTCTATTTCTCCATAAGGCAAAACCCTAAATCCATTCTTGAATAAAAAAATATGTCCATAATTTTTAGCTTCAACCCCCATATCCCTCTTAAAAGTACGTTTCGCCTGAGGATTCAAATAAGATACTTTAACTTTAATTCCTTTTAGTAATAAAAAATTATTTTTTTCTTTTAACGTGAAAATAGGGATACCTTTATCTTCAAGTTTGGTAAAAATTTCTTTTCCGTCCTCAGAAATATTGCACTCCATAGTAGTTGTTTTCATTTTAATTTTTTCATATGCAATATTTTTAACTAGCCCATTTACCCTATCGTAATCGTGTTTTTGTTTAGTATCATCTACAATAAAATCTTCTGCAATTAATTCTATATCAAAACTATCTTCATTTGGGATTTGGAGTGGATTAATCAATCTTTGTAAATATCTTTTTGTCTTTTGAAGATCTTTCCAAGTCCAGTCATCTCTTAAATCATTAATCTCGATTATTGTTCCAGGATTATCAAATTTCCCAAAATCAAATTTAAGAATATTTTGTCTGGAAGTTTTGACATCGATTGAGATAAATTCCTTTTTTTGATCCTCTTCAAATTTTGCCCAATCTAATTCTACAACATTAAAATCTTTTTCAAGTTTTGTACGCGTATATACTTTTAATTTTGATCCCAATCTATCACAAGAAAATCTTCCCATCCCTTTTGCTCCAGCAAGAAATCTTTTCGATTTTTCTTTATCTTTTAATAATTTTTCAAAATCTCTTTTTTCAGAATATCCCAAAAAAAACCACTTTTTTTCTAATTCTTCTTCAGACATGCCTTTTCCATTGTCAATAATATAAATTCTTTTTTGCGGGCTTCTCATATCTTTAAAGATGATTTTAACGTTCTTAGCATCAGCATCGTAAGAATTTTTCACTAATTCAAATATCGCAACATTGTTATCCGTAATCAACTCCTTTCCTATATGATCTTTCAATGCTGAACTTATTTTAAATTTCATTTTAACATCCCCATTAAAACATTTCCAAATTGTTCTCCGCCTAAAGGGGGAATTGCATTTCCTACTTGAGTATATCTCGGGACTTCTTCACTCCTTCTCTTTCCCCCAGTAGTATATTTTCCTTTAATTTTAAACCAATCTGGAAAAGATTGTATTCTTGAATATTCTCTTATAGTTAATATTCTTGGTTCAGAGTAATGAATATAATCATCAGGTAAAGTTGTCAAAGTTGGGCTTGTAGAATTAACACATAAAGGAATAATACATCTCTTTTTTAGATTAAATTTTTCTTTAGTTTTATCATCGATATTTGAATTTTTAGGACATTTCTCTAAAATATATTTAAATTTTTTAATTGTCAGAATATTATGTTTAGCAAATCTATGACTGTCTGGAATCTTTTCATTTTCCCTTAATAATTTTTGATAGGAACTTTCAACTTTTCCGTAATTTCCTTGTTTAAAACTCTTTGAATCTGTTGAGTTTATTTCTCCATTTTTTTGTAATAAATCTGAAATCGCATTCCCAACATCATTTCTTTCTTTAATCTCTTTTTCTCTACAAAATTCTTTATTGTTTTCATATAATTTTTTAAAAAATTCTTTTGGATTTTTATTAAGATTTTTTCTAAAACCAATCAGTATAAATCTCTTCCTTCTTTGTGGGACGCTTAAGTCCGCAAAGTTTACAATTTCTCCCTCAACATCATAACCGATTTTTTTCAATCTTTCTTTTGCAATATTTGAAAAAGCCTCTCCTCTTTTATCACCTTTTTTAAAACCAATAGTAAACCCTTTAACATTTTCAAATAATAATACTTTTGGTCTTATAATTTTTATAAAATTTATATAGGCGTCAAATAAATTATTTCTTTTATCCTCTTCTTTCCTCCTACCTGCCATAGAAAATCCTTGGCAAGGTGGTCCCCCAACAACTAAATCAATTTTTCCTTCAAGTTTTTTTAATTCTTCTTTATATTCTTTTATAAATTTCAAAATATCAAATTCTTTTTTAGGAATCCATTCTGGCCAATGAAAATGTTTTTTTTGTTCAATTAAATTATAGTTCAAAGTTGCAAATGCCATTGGATCTTTCTCAACAGCAAAAATTCCTTTCCATCCAGAATTATATAATCCTAAAGAAATACCTCCACAACCAGCAAAAAGATCTATGTAATTAAATGTTTTACTAACCATGATATTTTAAATATTTCTGTTGTTTTAAATTTTTCCTTCATTCATCCAATAAATCCTCTTATCTATTCCCTCTCTTAAATCCTAATCTCCCCAGTCTGCCAATACCTTAAAAGATATTTTGCTGTCCTGTCTCCGTCTACAAATCGGCTTTGTCCTCAATAATTCTAAAATACATAAATCAATATATCTTTTTAAGAACGGAAATCTTTATAAAGTGTCTTAATTTCAGGATTACATCAAAAAATGAGAAGTAAAAGTTTGTCTTTGATGATTGCAGGCATTTTTTTATTAGCTGTTGCTTTAAGTTTTGTAAGCGCAACTGTTGCTTTTACAGGAGTTTCTGGAAATACAACTACTCTTGAATATTCAACCGGCGCTCAGGTAGTTACAATTTTATTTCAAGCGCAGGATGTTGATACAGGAGCTGATACTGATAATATAGATACGATTGATTTTTATGACGATAATACTGGCATTATGCCAGTAACTTTAACAAGTGGTGTAAACACTATTGTTTCTCCAGGTACTGTTACTAATGCTATTACTACTTTAGCAGATGGAACTACAAGCGCTCAAATGTCTTTAACATTTACTATTCCAGCTAATAAACCTCTTGGAAATTATCTTGGAACTTTAGGTATAGATGGATATGAACCGAATCCGACCATAGTTAGTTCTACTTTAGGAATTCAGATAAAAATTCAGGATACAACTAAACCAGTAATTACTATAACTGGGAGTTCTCTTGAGTATGTTGCTCTTGGAGGCACATACACTGACGCTGGCGCAACAGCAACTGATAATTATGATTCAACTATAATTGTTACTTCTGTATCTACTGTTAATACTGCTGTTGCAGGAACATACACAGTAATTTACAGCGCGCAAGATTCAAATCTAAATATTGCAACCCAAAAAACAAGAACAGTAATAGTATATGACAGCTTTTGCACAGCTGGTTCAAGCGATAGTAATTTAGCTTTAGCAGTTGATATTTCAAATAAAGGAAATGGAGATGATGATGGTTGGCTGCCTTTAGATACTATTGAAATTGAAGTTAATTTTGATAATAACAGAGCTTCTTCAAGTGGATTGTACGATATAAATGATCTTACATTTGAATTGGGAATATTTAACAGCGCCGGGCAAAATGTTGCGGGAGATATGATTTGGATAAGTGAAGACGCAGAGAAATTTGAATTCGGAGATGTTGATGAAGGCGACGACGCAAAACATGTTTTTGAATTTAGAATAAACCCTGCA
>JACOWL010000021.1 GCA_016176815.1 Candidatus Pacearchaeota archaeon | reverse complement strand
GCTATCAAAGATGGCGCCGCGATTGGTTTTAATTATGGCGGAGGAGTTGAAAATTCATTAAGTCCAAGAACAAAAATTTTTTTAGAAGTGAAACTAAATGAATCGGGAATAAAAGGATATAAAGAAAAAATAGACATTAGCGGCAAGATGTTGAGCGCTGGGCTGAAAATACAGCCATATAAAAAATAAAGTTTAATTATTTTGGTTGTAGTGTCCTAAACGCAATAGTTTCCAGAATATCTGTTGAACCTAATATAAAACCAACAAATCGCTCAAATCCTATACCAAATCCTCCTCTTAATGGTGCTTTTTCTTGTTCGAACAATGAAAGATATGGACCAAATGTTATATCGGGATTGATATTTTTTTCTTTGAGAAATTTTCCAATTTTAGATTCAAACAAGTATTGTTTTACCTTTTCCCCGTTTTCTTCTCTTAAAGCACCACCAACAGATTCCCCGAGTTTTGGCAAAAGAAGATCAACACTATAAACTCTTTTTCCATCGCTCATTCTTTTCATATTAAAGAATTTTATTTCTGCTGGAAAATTTGTTACAAACGTTGGGACATTATTAAAATATTTCAAAATTTCTCTTTCCTCTTTGATTCCTAAATCTGTACTAAATTTGTATTCTTTACCTTTTTTTGATAGAATTTTCAATGCTTCATTATATGTTATTCTATTAAATTTTGCTTTTGATATTTTTTTAAGATATTCTAAATCTCCGCCCAAAAATTCAACATCTTTTGAAGCATTTTTTAGTATTTCGTTTGTGCTATTTTTTATTATTCTTTCTATAAGTTCAATTAATTCATTTAGCGCATTTTCTGGTTCTTTGTTTTCAAAGGGACCTTCAGGCTCAATCAATGTAAATTCTGAAAGCATTCTTCCCTTCTTTTCTGGGTCTTCATAATCCTCAGCCCTAAAACTACTATTTATCGCAAAAATATTTCTTTTCAATCTTATAACTAAAGATTCTAATTGAAGTTGCGCGCTCTGAGAAAGATATGCTTGTTTTCCATAAAAATTGAGACTAAAAGAAGAATACGGATCTTCACATGAACCTGCAATGTTTACCATAGAAGAAACTGAAACTTCTGTGTAACCTTCACTTTGTAAAGCCTCGCGTATCGCTTGCAGAGAAGCTGATCTAACATTTATCAATGCATTAAATTTCTGTTTGCTAAATTTACCGAATCCGGTCTGAATAACATCTTTATCCATGCAATAAGATTAATGGACATCTTTATAAGTTTTTTTATTTTCGGCGGACCCACATTTGGAAATTTTCGTATTTATCCGTCAAGAAACCCGACAAATTAAAAAATTGTTTTCCTTCTTCTGTTTCTGTTGAAATTATTTCTATTTTTTAAAGAAAACTATATTCTAAATCTCAAAATAGCGCCCATGCCGGATAGATTAAAAAATTGTTTTCCTTCTTCTGTTTCTGTTGAAATTATTTCTATTTTTGAGTCTATGCCCTGCGCAATTTTTCTTAATTCATTTAATAAATTTTTGTTTAAATCCTTGGATAAAAGCAAACTATCAACTGCTCCGTATTGCAATGCTTTTCTAATTGGCTCTTCTTTGTAAACAGCCATATCCGGATTTTTTCCCAAGGTTTCAAAGAATTTTTCCAAAAGTTTTTTTTCGCGGATTATTTCCTGCTTTGATAAAAGATTCTGGGATTTTACAACAAGCTCTTTTATTCCGGATTCGTCGCTTCCTCCAACATCAATTTTGCCGAGAATTTTTGCTTGAAGTTGTGTCACCAAATATTCTCCATCTACGAATTCATCTTTTGTGGGAATTGGACCGCCTATTAAAATTCCTTTTAATTTGGGATTATCATGAAATATCTTTTTCATTTCATCTGCAATTCTTTTATAAAATTCTTTTGTTAAGCCTTCTGTGATGCGATGAAATCGCTGAGAACTTTGACCCCCCGCCCTCACCTTGCTCGGAACCCCAGAAGTCATTTTTTGAATAATTTCAATTCTTTTTCCCTCGAGAACTCCGATAGTTGCCTCTTTTCTATCCATAACCAACAGCCCGTAAATTTCTTCCGGACTTAACTGCTCTTTAAGAGGTTCAAGAACAAATTCTTTATCGCATCTGTAAAGTCTTACTTTTAATGGCTGAGGGGGTTCAATACTCCACAATCTCAAATCATCCTGTCCTTCAACTTTAGAAATATTCCCGCAAAAAACAGCCAAACCATTTTCAGGCGTTTTTTTAAATTCTTTTAAATGTCTTACAATTTTTTCCAGCGCGTCTGTAACATTTTTTCTTGTTGAAGTTGATTTAATATTTTTTGCAGTGGACTGCTCCGCTTCAAGCTGTTTCTGTACTGAAACTGCTTCATATCCCGACGAGATATAAACTGTTATTAATTCTGTCTGTCTTCCGCGATAGCTTTCTAATTCTTCAACTATATCAAAGAGTTCATCCTTGGTTAATTTCATTTTATCTTAAATTATGGCACATTTTTAAATCCTTTTCAAAATCTTTTAATTCTTTTGGAATTTTAATTCCGTAAATTTCATTTGCCAAACTTATTCCGGAATCTTTTTTCTTTTTCCAGACATCTGAATTAAAATTCATTAATTTTTCAATTAATTCTTTTTTAAATTTGGATTTAGGAACTTTTGGAAATTCAGCAGACAATAAATCAATTCCTTTTTCTTTTGCAATTGTTGCTGTAATCTGCGGAATAATCGGATAAAGCAAAAATAAAATTTTTTCAAGAATATAATGCAAAGTCCATTTAGCAGAATCGCTTTCTTGTTTTGAAAAATATTTTTTCTGATTATAAACTCTTGCTTTAATCATTTCAAGATAATGCGAGGCAAAAATTTCCCATAAAAATTTTCTTAAACTCTGCGCAGGACGATAAAAATCATAATTTTCATAAGACTGGTCGCAAAAATAAGTCAGCGAATTAATTTCATTTACAAAAAGTTCATCTAATTTTTCTAATTTTGGTTTTTTCGCCGGCTTGTCAAAAAGCATTGTAAATCTTGAGACATTCAAAAGTTTGTTCAAAGTTTTTAATTCGGCGGAAATTCTTTCTTCAGAACATTTTAAATCATTTCTGGATAAATCTCCCTCTATTGCAGACCAAAATCTAATCGCTTCTCCGCCGTAATTTTTTAAAAGTTTTTGCGGGTCAATTATATTTCCTTTTGACTTTGACATTTTATATCCTTTAGAATCAACAATGTGCTGATTAATCCAGACATCTTCAAAGCAAGGTTTTTTTGTTTCTAAATATCCGCGCAATAATGTATAATATAACCAAGTTCTGATAATTTCTTTTCCCTGCGGTCTTAACGAGCAGGGATAAGCTTTTTTGAAAAATTCATTATCTTTTTTGTATTTTAAAATTACTAATTCAGAAATAGAAGAATCCATCCAGGTGTCAAAAACTCTTTCTTCGCCTTTCCATTTTCTATTCTTGAATTTTTCATCTCCAACTGTTCCAATTTTTTTTGCCCCTAGTAAAGATTTTTCTTGAAAATCTTTCGGGGTACGCCCGTGGCGGCCATTTTTCCAGACTTCAAAATTTTTATCAGGCAGCGTTTTCCACGGCTCGCAATATTTTCCCGGCTCTGCCAGAACAATTTCTCCCTCAGACGAATGCCATAAAGGAATCGGCGTTGCATAAAATCTTCTTCGTGAAATAGGCCAGTCAATTGAAACTGAATCAATCCAATCATCTAAAATCTTTTTTGATTCTTTTGGGAAAAAATTAATCTTATCTGAAATTTTTTTAATTTCATTTTTAAATTCTAATTGTTTTAGATAATATTCAGGCATTTGGATAAATTCAATTTCAGTATTGCTTCTTTCTGAAACAGGAGTCCGATGAATTATTGACTCCTGTTTTTGCAATAAATTTTTTTCTTTAAGCATCTCAATAATTTTTTGGCGCGCTTCCCTGACTTTCAAACCATGCAAATCTCCGGCGATAGAATTCATTTTTCCGTCTTTTTCAATTGCAATTTTTGGAATTAAATTCTGCTCTCTAAAAAATTGAATATCAGATAAATCTCCTGCAGAGCACATCATAACAATTCCTGTTCCTTTTTCAGGGTCAGCCATAGAATTTGATTTAATCTTAATTTCTTTTCCAAAAATCGGAGAAATTGCTGTTTTTCCGTCTAATTTTTTATAACGCTCGTCTTTAGGATTAAAAATAATCATCCCGCAGGTGCAGATTAATTCAGGGCGGGTTGTTGCAATAATAATTTCCTGTCCGGTTTCTTTTACTTTCCATTTCACATAATTAAAATCGCTGGGAATATCTTTATATTCAATTTCAGAATCGGCGAGGGTTGTCTGCAATTTTGAATCCCAGTTATTTATTCTTGAATCCTCATAAATCAATCCTCTCTTAAAAAGTTCAATAAAAGTTTCCTGAGTTATTGCTCTGTATTCCGGAGAATCTGTTTTGTAAACTGCGCCAACGTGATTTCCTTCTTTATATGAACTAAAAGAAATTCCAAGTTTTGCAAAAGTGTCCGCAGTTTCTGTGGATGTTTCTTCCAAAAGTTTTTTGCACGCATCAATAAATTTATCTCTTCCATCTCTGAACGGAGAAATATTAAATTTTTTTTCGGCAGCCATTTCAATCGGAAGCCCGTTTCTATCTAATCCTAATGGAAATAGGACTTGAAATCCTTTCATTCGTTTATATCTTGCAAAAAAATCCATATAGCAATAAGTTACTGCCTGTCCAATATGAACTGGCGCGTTTACATACGGCGGAGGCGTGTCAATTGAATAAATTTTTTTATTTGATTTTGCGTCAAACTTAAACATCTCGGAATTTTTCCATTTTTCTACAATTGAGCTTTCAACTTCAGGACTCCAATTTTTAATTTCCTTTAGTTTCATAATTTTTATAGGGAAGTTAGGGTTAAAAAGATTGCTCAAACGAATTGTTAAACAAATACCTGCTTCGCAGAAATTAAAAAGATTACTATGACGGCAAAGTTCAATAATTTAATTAATCATTTATCTAAGGGTACATTAATTAAGCTGTTTAGGATAACTTGGCTGGTGGGCGGGGCAAATAACGAACAATTTCAAAAATAATTCCAGACTAACTTCAATTTTAAACAACTTCCAACTTCTTTTTCCCTCTTATAATTATTTTACGCCCTTTAGGGTGATCCCTTGGGGACTTGTTTTTTAATTTTTTTTGCAATTCTTTATCTAAAGTTGCAACAAAAATCTCTGGATTTTCTTTTGCATAATTAATTATTGAGTTATCAGTATTTTTTCCCGTTAAACTAATTTTTTTGAAATTGCTTTTTTCCAAAAGTTTAAGGGCTGAAGTTTGTTTTAATTTTTTAAGCTCATCTATAACTTTATCAGGAATAAGAATTTCAAATCCCATAAATTCCAATTCTTCAAAAAAATCAATTTTCTGCTTTATGCAGGTTAAAATAAAATTTGTGTCTAATAGCGCGGATTTCATATCTGTATAAAAATATTAAGCTTTAAATAATCTTTTTTATTTAGAATATCATGCAGGAAATAGATAACATACTAAGAATTCTTGAGGAAACAAAAATAGCGATTGAAGCGGGAAATTATTCAAAAATTGTAAATTTAAGCAACCAAACAATTAATACGGCATCGCTGACTCAGGACCCAGACAACCTTGCAGTTGCAGTAGCGGTTTATTCTTTAAGCAAAATTTTTGAAAGAGAGCATTATAAACAATATTCAGAATATGAAAAAATCAAAAAGATAATAATTTATTCGCTTGAATGCTCAATAGAAGATCTTGAAAAAAATGATTTAAAAGATTTTAGAAAAGATTTTGAAAACATCAGAACATGCATTAAAAAAATTTCAGGAAAATTAAAAGAATATATTCAGGAAGTTTTTAGAAAAGCAAAAATAAACAAAGCTTCGCGAATTTATGAACACGGAATTTCAATGGAGCAGACAGCAAAACTTCTTGGAATTACAATGTTTGAGCTTGCAGATTATTCTGGAAAAACTGGAATATCAGATGTCCCTGAAAGCAAAACTCTTAACACGCGTTCAAGAATTAAACTTGCGGAGGAAATTTTTGGATGAAACTAGAAACAAAGAGATTAATTTTAAGGAAGCCAGAAAAAAGTGATTGGAAAGATTTAGTTGATGGGATTGGTAAATTAGAAGTTTCAAAATGGACTGTTCGTATTCCTTATCCATATAAAAAGAAAGATGCAATTGATTTCATTAATAAAAGTCTTCAAAATTGGGGCACAAAAAGTTATAATTTTTTTATTGAATTAAAAGCAGAAAAAAAGATGATTGGTTCTATCAGCCTCGAAGAATTAAATAAATTTAATGGAACTGCAACAACAGGTTCATGGATAAATAAAAAATATTGGAGAAAGGGATATATCACAGAAGCTAAAATTGCGATTAATAATTTTGCATTTAATAAATTGAGATTAAGGAAATTAAAATCTTCGGTTTTTATAGAAAATAAAGCTTCAAACATCACACAAAGAAGAATGGGATATAAACTTGAAGGCATATCAAGGAAAGATGCTAAATCTAAAGCGACTGGAATAATTCACGATCACTACATTTACGGATTACTAAAAGAAGATTGGAAAAAAACAAAATTTAAATTAAATAAAAAAAGAGAAAAAATATGAGTAAGGCATTAATCTTTGATTCAAGCAGTTTAATAAGTCTTTCTTTAAATGGATTATTGGAAGAATTAAAAAAATTAAAAAAAATTTTTAATGGAGAATTCATTATAACAAAAGAAGTCAAAAAAGAAGTTGTGGATGATCCAATAAAAATAAAAATGTATGAACTTGAAGCTTTGAAAATTCAGAATCTAATTGATGAAGGCTGTTTAAATATGCCCGAGAAACTTAAAATTCAGGATAAAGAAATAACAACTCTTATGTTTAAATCAATGAATATTGCAAATACAATGTTTATTGGAAATGGAAATGAAATTCAATTAATACAGCAAGGTGAAGCTTCTTGTCTTGCATTAAGCAAACTCCTGAATGAAAGAAAAATTAAAAATGTTTTAGTTATTGACGAGAGAACAACAAGAATGCTTGTTGAAAAGCCTGAAAATTTAAAGGAACTTTTAGAAAAGAAATTGCGCACCAAAATCAAATTAAGAGAAAGCGATTTCAAATCATTTGCAGGATTTAAAATAATTCGCTCAGCAGAATTAATGTATCTGGCTTACAAAAAGAATTTAATAAAATTAAAAGGCAAAGAAGTTTTAGATGCTTTGCTTTATGCTTTAAAATTTAAAGGATGCGCTATTTCTTTTGATGAAATTGAAGAGATAAAAAATATAAGCAAAAAAGTTTAGGAATGTTTTCTATATTCAATATTCTTTTTTATTTTTGCTAAATATCCAAAACCTTCTCTCCCTAAATAATACTTAGCTTCTTTAGGAATTTTTTCTGCTTTTGAAGTCAAATCCAATAATTTATTCTTATCCATTTTTGCTATTTTTTTTGCAATTCTTTTAGAACTTTTATTAATATCAATAATTGCTAAAGGAGTTTTAAGAAAGTTTTTATTAATATCTTCATTAAAAATTAAATAATGATTATCCATAATCTTTGATTTAATATTATTAGATCCAATTCCTCCCATTGCAACAAGCCGGTTTCGTATTATTGAATAAGATAGTCCTCTAAGGGGATTGTCTTCTATTATGTATTCTTCCAAAATTGTTTTTGAATCTTCTACCATTAATCTAAAATTAAGTTTTTATTTTTAAAGATTGTTATAATGAAATGGCTTATTTTTAAAGTGAAATTAATCATTTATAGAAATTAGTTAAGCTGTTTATGACAATATTTTAAATAAATCCGAGTTGCGAAAGCAACGAGCAATTTTGCATTTCAGAAAAAACTCAAATGAAAGAAATAAAAAGAGATTTTTCTTGTTTTTCTTAAGGGTGCGTAGTATACTGGTATTATGTCTGCCTCCAGAGCAGAAGAAGGGGGTTCGATTCCCTCCGCGCCCATTAAAAGGAATCGAATCCTTTAGGGTTTCGTTTGGCCACGCTTGGACGAACGAGGCGAAAATCTTTGATTTTCAGCCCGATTCCCTCCGCGCCCATATGCTTTCGGGAGGCGAGCTGACGAAATTTATTTTTTAAATTTCAGTCCGCGCCCATATTTTCAAACTCAATATTTATATACTTAATTTATTCAAATAAAATATGGCAGCAACACCTCCCGGACCAAGAAAGAGAAAATTAGATTATAATGTTGATCAATCTACATATGATGATTTTGCTAAAGCTTGCTCCAGAAAAGGCATGGCTCCTCAGGTAATCTTAGAACAGGCAATGAGAAAATTCGCTCAAACAGGACAAATATAAATTAAATTAATTATTTTTTCTTAGAAACTTTTTTGACCATTTTATCTTTTGAAACTTTTAATTTTTTTTCAGAAGCATCTTTTTCAAGTGTTTCTATTTTTGGTTCAAAACGCGGAATTTTTTTTCTATGATTTTGCTGTGAAAAAATAATAACTAAAATTAAAATTAAAATAATTATTGCCAGAGAAACAATAAAAGCAAAAGGATTTACAACAACTCCAAGAATTTTATTAATGCCGAATATCAAAACAACTAAAACAAGCAAAGCAATTATCCATATTTCAAGGTTTTTTATTTCGCCCATAATTTGTTTTAGAAAATGGCTCTTAAATATCTTTAGCATTAGAATTAGGTAGTAAAATCTTCAGCTTCGCATATCCTTAAAAATATCAAAACTTTATTTTTTCTATGAATAAAAAAGTAGAAATTATGGCTCCCGCGGGATCTTATGAAAGTTTGGAAGCGGCGATAAAAGCCGGGACGGATTCTGTTTATTTTGGAATTGAACAGTTAAATATGAGAGCAAGAGCTTCAAACAATTTCACTTTAGATGATTTAAAAAAAATTGCAAAGAGATGCGATAAAGCGGGAGTCAAGACTTATTTGACTCTAAACACAATTTTATATGATCATGACATTGATTTAATGAAAAAAATATGCGACGCTGCAAAAAAATCAGGAATAAGCGCAGTAATAGCAGGCGATATTGCAGCAATTAATTATGCAAATTCAATTGGTTTGGAAGTGCATATTTCTACGCAGGCAAATGTTTCTAATCTTGAAACCATAAAATTTTATTCAAAATTTGCAGACGTCATAGTTTTAGCAAGAGAATTAACTTTGCAGCAAATAAAAAATATCTGCGCTGAAATTAAAAAACAAAATATTAAAGGACATTCCGGAAAACTTGTTGAAATTGAAATATTTGTCCACGGCGCCCTTTGCGTTGCAATTTCCGGAAAATGCTATATGAGTCTTGCAACTGATAATGCTTCTGCAAACAGGGGCGCGTGTTTGCAAAACTGCAGAAAGGCTTACAGAGTTATAGACGAAGAAACAGGAGAAGAACTAAAATTAGACAACAAATATATAATGTCGCCGAAAGATTTATGCACGATTGGATTTATTGATAAATTGTTGGATTCCGGAATCAGCGTCTTAAAAATAGAAGGAAGGGGAAGATCGCCCGATTATGTTTATGCTGTAACAAAATGTTATAAGGAAGCCGTTGATAGCTGTTTAAATGGAACTTATACTCAAGAAAAAATTAATTGTTGGAACAAAGAATTGGAAAAAGTTTATAACCGGGGTTTTTGGCAGGGAGGATATTATCTTGGAAAAAAATTAGGAGAGTGGAGCGGAGGATATGGGAGCCAGTCTAAAAAAGAAAAAGTTTTTATTGGAATTGCAAGACATTATTTTCCAAAAACTCAAATTGGAGAATTTATTTTACAGACTGGTGAAATAGAACTAGGAGATGAAATAATTATTACCGGAAAAACTACCGGAATAATAAAACAAAAAATTGAAAGTTTATATGTTGATGAAAAACCTGTAAGCAAAGCAAAAAAAGGGGAGATAATTACAATTAAATTAAATGAAAAAATCAGGAAAAATGATAAATTATATAATTCATGTGTTGAGCTTGACCCTAAAAATTGGAAAATGAACGCTAAAGACGGAAAAGTTGATTTAATTGACGGCAAAAATAAAAAAGGAATTTATCAAAAAGAAATAAATGAAATTGAAAAAGAAAATGCGCAAAAAGCTGCGTGTTCCTGTCCTGTGAATATAATTAAAATTGAAGATTAAAATGGAAACAATTGAAAAAATTTACAAAAAGTACAAAATAATGCCAAATTTAAGAGCGCATATGTATCGGGTGGCAGCAGTTGCTTCAGTAATTTCTGATAATTTCCCTGAAAAGCTTGATAAAAATTTGATTATCACTGCTTGTCTGCTTCATGATATGGGAAACATTATAAAATTTAATTTAGATAATTTTCCAGAATTTCTTAAGCCAAATGGAAGAGAATATTGGAACGAAATTAGAAAAAAATACATTGAGAAATACGGCAACAATGAACATGAAGCTACAATTAAAATAGCAAAAGAACTAAATGCCGAAGAAAAAGTTATTAATCTGTTAAAATCTTTTATATTTTCAAAATCATGCGATGTTGGCAAAGGAAACGATTGGCATGAGAAAATTTGCTTTTATTCTGATGTAAGAGTTTCGCCTTATGAAGTAGTTTCTATTGAAGAGAGATTTATAGATGGAGAAAAAAGATATCCAAACTTAGCTTCAAAAGAAAAATCGGAAAAATACAAAGAGTGTATAAGAAATTTGGAAAAACAAATTTTTGAAAAATTAAAAATAAATCCGAAACAAATAACTAATGAAAAAATAAAAAATGAAATTAATAAACTTCAGGATTTTAAATTAAAATGAAAAGCATATATTTAGACAACGCCTCCTCAACTAAAATTGATAAAAAAGTTTTGAAAGCAATGATTCCTTATTTTAGCGAAAGGTATGCAAATCCATCTTCAAAACATGAAGCAGGACAGCAAATTCGCGAGGCTGTTGAAAGCTCAAGAAAAATGATTGCAAGTTCAATTAATGCTAAACCAAATGAAATAATTTTTACTTCCGGAGGAACAGAGTCAAATAATTTTGCATTGAAAGGATTATTCTTTGCAAACTATCCAGAAAAAAATCATATCATAACAACAAAAATTGAACATGATTCTATTTTAGAAACTTGCAAATGGCTTGAAAAACAAGGAGCAAAAATAACTTATTTAGATGTTGACAAAGAAGGCTTTATTGATTTGGCTCAGCTTAAAAGCTCAATTACAAAAAAAACTTTTCTTGTTTCTATAATTCACGGAAATAATGAAATTGGAACAATACAAGATTTAGAAAAAATTGGAAAAATTTGCAAGGAAAAAAATATTTTATTTCACACAGATGCTTGCCAGAGTTTTACAAAAACTTTTTTAGATATTAAAAAACATGATATTAATTTAGTAACTTTAAACTCTCATAAAATTCACGGACCAAAGGGAATTGGAGCATTATATCTTAAAGAAGAGCTAAAGAAAAAAATAATTCCATTAATTCATGGCGGAGGACATGAATTTCAAATGCGTTCAGGAACAGAAAATGTCCCGGGAATTATGGGTTTTGCAGAAGCTGTGAAAATTTCAAATAAAAAAGAGATTGAAAAAATGAAAAAATTAAGAGATAAATTAATCTCAGAAATTTTGAAAATTCCAAACACGAAACTTAATGGCTCAGCAGGAGAAAAAAGACTTTGCAATAATATAAATATTTCTTTTAAAGATATTGATGCGGAAATGCTTCAAAGTTATTTAGAAAAAAAAGGAATTTATATTTCTGCTGGTTCTGCTTGTCAATCTCACACAGATAAATCAAGCCATGTTTTAAAAGCTCTTGGCTTATCTGAAAATGCAATAAATGGCTCTATAAGAATTTCGCTCAGCAAATATACAACTGAAAAAGAAGTTGAGTATTTTTTGGAAGAAATTAAGAAGATTGCGGGGAAATTAAAGGAGATAAATAAATAATTTTTATTTTAAAATGTTTATAAAAAGAAATCTTAAAAAAGCGAGAGAAGCTTACAAAAAAAAGGATGTTGAAGCAACTATAGAAGCGCATAAATCTGCATCTGAACAACATAAAAAAGAGGGAAAGTACATAAAAAGTGTTGTTTATGGGGGGCTCGATGGAATCGTTACCACATTTGCAATTGTTGCCGGAGTAACCGGGGCTGCATTAAATGCAGGAATAGTTTTAATTCTTGGATTCGCAAATCTTATTGCGGATGGGATTTCTATGGGAATTGGAGATTATATCAGCGCAAAATCTGAAAAAGAATTTCAAAAAAATGAACGAAAAAGAGAAGAATGGGAAGTTTATAATTATCCTGAAGGTGAAAAAAAGGAAATGATGGAGATATATTCTAATAAAGGCATTTTAAAAAAAGACGCTTCTAAACTTGTTTCAATACTTTCTAAATACAAAAAAGCGTGGGTTGATGTTATGATGCTGGAAGAACTTGAAATTGTTGAAAATAAATCTTCTCCTTTTAGAAATGGTCTTGCAACATTTACATCTTTTGTTGTTTTTGGATTTGTCCCCCTTATTTCTTATTTTATGGCGCAAATATTTAATTTTAATTTGAACACTTTTATTATTGCCGGTTTTCTAACAGGCATAACTCTTTTTATCTTAGGCGCCTTAAAAGCTAAAATTACCGGAAGGAAATGGTTTGTTTCTGGATTAGAAATGCTTATTGTCGGAGGGATTGCGGCAATAGCAGCTTATTTAATCGGAAATATCTTATCCAAACTAATTTAAAAATGGCAAAAATAATTTTTTCAGACACTGGAAGAACAATAAATGTAAAAAACGAAGAACCAATAAAAGATGCATGCGAGAAATTAGGCGTTCCTTTTTCTTGCACGGAAGGAATATGCGGAACATGCATGATTGATGTTGTTGAAGGACAGGAAAATCTTTCTGAATTAACGCAGGAAGAAAAAGACATGGGAATGAATAAAACAAGAAGACTTGCCTGTCAGTGTAAAATAAAAAGCGGAGTGGTGAAGATTAAATATTAGATGGAATACATAATAAAAATTTTAGAAATTGAATCTCTCTCTGAAAATATAAAAAAGATTAAAACTGAAAAACCAAAAAACTATAATTTTGTTTCCGGACAGCATGCTTTAGTTTCAATAAATAAATTAGAATTAAAATATAAAAAAAGACCATTTAGCATAAGTTCTTCAGATAAAGATGATTTTCTGGAATTCATTATTAAAATTTATGCCGAAGGAAAAATTACACAGCAATTTAACAATTTAAAAAAAGGGGATGCGCTGATTATTGGAGAGCCAAAAGGAAAAATAAGTTATAACGGCAAGGGGGTATTCATTGCAGGAGGAACGGGAATTAATCCTTTTATTTCTATAATAAAATATTTAAATAAAAGTGAAATGAAAAAAAATTTTCTTATTTATTTAAACAAAACGCAAAAAGAGATAATTCTTGAAAGTGAATTAAAAAAACTTTTTGATAATAATGCAATTTTTATTTTAAGCCGTGAAAAAAAAGTTGGCTATGGATACGGGCATATTGATAAAAATTTCTTGAAGAAAAATATTAATAATTTTAATCAAAATTTTTATCTTTGCGGACCTTTTAAAATGATTAGAGAACTCAAACAAACTTTGATTGAACTTGGCGCGAAACAAGAGAAGATTATCAGCGAGATATAAAATGGAATTAGAAAAAATAAATAAAATTTATGACGCCCATTCAAAATTTTATGACTTAACAAGGCCTTTTTTTCTTTTTAACAGAAAAAAGGCAGTTAATATGATGGATTTAAATAAAAAAGATAAGGTTATTGATCTTGCGTGCGGTACTGGCTTAAATATTTCTTTATTATTGAAAAAAACTTCTTCAAAAAATATTTTAGGTATTGATTATTCAACAAAATAATCTGTACTTATGCGTTGTCAATAATAGATGATTATGAAAAAACAATTTTAAATGTTAAAAATTCTCTAAAAAACGATGGTACTTTTGTAATATTAGATTTTTACAAATGGAAAGGAATAATGAAATTTTTTTATCCGATATTAAAATGGTGGCTTAATAAATTTGGGGTTGAACCAGAGAAAAACATCGGAAGGATTCTGAAAAAGAATTTTAAGGAAGTTTATATAAAAATTTTAAATTCAGGATATAATTTTATTGCTGTTGCAAAATATCCAAAAAAGAATATTTAAAAATACAGACAATTATTTAATTTTTTTTCTTCTTCCTTTTTCCCTTTGCCTTTTGTTTCATTCCAAGTTTAGAAAAAACATAAATGTATAATATCTCTAAAATTCCGACAGTGTTTACAACTGCTAAAACAATAAACCAGACAACATGAGTATTTCTTGCAGATTTCCATAGTGCAATCAGCTTCCAAGTAATTATCCAAACAAAAATTATTGCAAATAACCAAAGAGGAACTCCTAATTGCGTTGCAAGCTCTGTTAAATAGTTTGAAACCATTTTCGCCTCTATAAATAAAAGAATATTTTGTTTTTAAAGGTTTTTGAAAAATCAGAAATTATAATTACCTTCCGCCTCTTCCAAAATTTCCATGATTATAATTTCTCCCGCGATTAGCTCTCCCTCTATTTTGTCCATAATTTCGGTTCATGCCCCGAGGGGTATTTCCTTCTCTTCTATTATTTTCCCTATTTCCATTTCTTCTCTGATTACTTCTATTCCCCTCTCTTCTAAAATTATTTCTATTTCCAAATCTTCTATTCGGTTCTATTTCTAAACGAATTGTTTCAAAAACAGGCAATTCTTCCCGAACTATATTTAAACATTTATCATTAGTTATATTTCCAAAATTTTCATAATCTCTGCTTGATAAAATATTTATTGCTTTCCCTTCATTCCCAGCCCTCGCTGTTCTTCCAATTCTATGAATATAATCTTTAGCTTCGCCGGGAAGATCATAATTGTAAATAGATTTCACGCCTTTGATATCCAACCCTCTGGCAGCCACATCAGTGCAGACTAAAACATTTAATTCTTTATTATGAAATTCATCCAGAGTTCTGAGTCTTTTATTCTGGGACAAACCTCCATGTATTGCTTTTGAATTAATGCCTGCTTTTTCTAAATTATTTGCAACAATATCAACATTTCTTCTTGTACTGCAGAAAATCATGACTAAAGTATCTTTCTCTTTATTTAATAAATGAACCAATAAAGAAAATTTCATATGCGGTTCAACATCATAATAAATTTGTTTTAATTTTGAATGGTCAACATAAGAATTTACAGAAACTCTTGCTGCATTTTTAGTATACTTCCTTGCCAGATAATCAATGTCCGGCGAAATCGTCGCGGAAAATAACATTGTTTGCCTTTTTTCAGGACATTGCCTTAAAATCATCTCAACATCTCTATAAAATCCCATATCAAACATTCTATCCACTTCATCCAAGACTAAAAATTTAATTTGATTAAAATTTAATGTTCTTCTTCTAAGATGGTCTAAAATTCTTCCGGGAGTTCCAACAATAACGTCGGTGTAAGGAATTTTTCTGATTTGAGATTCAATGTTGACTCCGCCATAAATGGCCAAAACTTTTAATTTTTTATTTCTTGCAAATTTTCTTATTGAATCAGCGACTTGTTCCGCTAATTCTCTTGTCGGCGTTAAAATTAATGCCTGCGCATTTTTATTAGGAATTAAATTTTCAATAATCGGGCAGGCAAATACTAAAGTTTTCCCGCTTCCCGTTGCAGAACCTCCGATGATATCTTTCCCGGCTAATGCTAAAGGAATCGTTTTCTCCTGAATTTCTGAAGGTTCTTTAAAACCTGCATAGCTCAGCGCATTCAATATTTCTTGGCTTAATCCAAGCTGTTTAAATTTTTCCATTTTTATTTTTTCAATTTTTTAAAATTTAGAAATCTATTCCAAATTTTAATTCCATATATTCAATATTTTACAAGAAATAAATATTCTTGAAACACCAGCCCTAAAAGACTGCGCTCAAGGACTAATTATATTGTTATAATAATATATTAAAAGATTGATGGTTTTTAAAGTTATGTTTACTTAAAAGTTGGGACATTTCCACCACTAAACCATTCCAATTTTTCTTTTTTTGAATTTCATTTTCCTAAGATTTTTCTAACTTCTTCATTAAATTTCTTTGCTCTATTTAGAGATGTTTCTGCTTTGCTTTTCATAGCAATTTCTCCCGTTTCATAAGTAAATCTTGTTCTTTTTTCTTTTTCATTAGAATAATCGGTGATTATTTCTTTTGCTTTTTCCTGAGCTTGCGAAGGAAACTTGAAAATTCCGTAGGAATTTACTTTTTCTTTTCCGAGTATTTCGGAAGATTCTTCTTGAGCATTTTCAAAATCTTCAATGAAATGTTTCTCTAATTTTCCATTAGAATAAAAATAATAAACAAGCGCATTAAAAACTAAAAAATGAATTGATTCTTCTGTTTTTATTTTAACGCCAATATTTTCTAATAGCGCTCTTGCCATATAAAACATTGAATAATAGCTTGAATTTATCACCCACAAAAACCCATTAAAGTTAGGAATTCCTAAAGTGTTTTTAGTTTTTTCATTTGTCGAGACATCAAACAAAACCTTCGCAGAATCTAAAGAGTCTTTTGCATTTTTAATAAAAAAATCAACGAACTTTGTCTCTTTAGTTTTTAGAATTGCTCCAGAAGTTATGCCTTTAATTGCATTCTTCTTTGCTTCTTCTATTCTTTTATCTTCTGGCATTTGACAATATTTTATAATAGTTTTCCCCTCCAAAAACTATCAAATGTTTATTTAAAGACTCATTTAAAATATTTGTCTGCTCTCTCTTGGAAAACATTTCATAAGCGCTTTCTTTGCTTAAAACATTCAAATCTATTTTAAATGAAAAGTTAGAAGCAAGATTTCTAATAATTTTATCCGTTTGTTCAACTTTGGTTTTGTTATCTAGAATTATTATTAAGTCTAAATCATTAAATTTCTTTTTTTCAACAAAAGAACCAAATATTAAGAATATAAAAAAATCTTCATTTATTTCTGTTAAGCAATCTTTGATAAATAAAGAAATAGATTTTTCTTTTGCCAAATAATTTTTAATTCTTATTGATTCTACGAGAGAAAGTTCTGTAAAATTTTCTTTATAGTTAAGTGAAAGTAGTTTTTTTTCATCTATGAAAATAAATTTATTATTTATTAAGTCTTGCATTGAACGGTGAATTAATGCATAAGGTTTTCTCAAAACTCCCGCAACCTCATTTATACTAAATTTTTTATCTATTTTTGAAACAAAAATTTTCATTATTTCTATTTGTGTTTTTGTCAGCATTTTCTATTATATCTATCTAGTTATAATCTTATATCCTTTTAGTCATATTTAAATTTTGTGGTTTTGATGATATTTTAAGTGTTAAACCATTTCAACTTCTCTTCTTTAGATAATTGTTTTATTTTATATTCAGCTTTGCAGGCTTCAGATTTATTTTTGCATGGAATCACAGCGATTAATCTCTTGAATCCTTTTCCATAAACATATTTGCTTCCCTTTCCTTCTGCATGAGATTTCATTCTTTTATCAACATCATTTGTTACACCAGCATAATATGAGCCATCAAGACATTCAAGAAGATAGACGAACCATATTTTTTTCATATCATTAATTAAATAAATTAAGGCTTTTAATCCTGTCACTTTTATAAAATAGTCCACAACATTTAAATATAAGATTATTTCTAAATTCTTAATTATACAACAAATAGTAATAGAAAACTATAAGACATACAATATGTTGTATATTAACAAAAAGATGAACTGCCCGCACTGCTTGCATACAAATTTTAAAGTAACAGATAAAAGAAGCTCTCCAAATGGAATAAGAAGAAGAAGAGAGTGTCTTAAGTGCAAAAAAAGATTTACAACTTATGAAAAAATAGAAAAAAAAGAATTTTATGTTATTAAAAAAGACAATAGAAGAGAAAAGTTTGACAGAAATAAATTAGAAAAAGGAATTGAAAAAGCTTTTGAAAAACGCCCGGTTTCGCAGGAAAAAATACAAAAAATGATAAACGAAATTGAAGAGCAAATAAGAAAAGGCGGAAAAAAAGAAATTAAAAGCTCTTTAATCGGAGAAATGATTATGAAAAAAATAAAAAAACTTGACAAAGTTGCTTACATCAGATTTGCATCAGTTTACAGAGATTTTCAGGATGTTCAGGAATTTAAAAGAGAAATTAAATCATTATAAAACATATTTTAGAGATGTATAAACTTTAAAAAGAAAATTAAATTTAAAAAATAAAAATGGTGGAAACAAAAAGCGGGATTAAAAAAAATTGGACACCCCCCTCAAATGGATTAGAGAGTAAAATATACAGCGTTTCAAGAGATGAGGCTCTTAAAAGCTCTATAGAATATTTTAAAGGAGACAAGCTTGCTGCAGATGCTTTTCTTAATAAATATGCCTTAAAAGATCATTTAGGTAATATATATGAATCTTCTCCGGATCAAATGCATAAAAGATTATCTAAAGAAATTTCAAGAATTGAAAGCAAATATTCAAACCCGATGGATGAAGAAAAAATTTATTCTTTATTAAATAATTTCAAATATATAATTCCTCAGGGAAGTCCAATGTCAGGAATAGGGAACAATTTTCAAAAAGTTTCTCTTTCAAATTGTTTTGTTATTGGAAATGACGGACCTTCTGATTCATATGGCGCAATTATGAAAACAGATCAGGAGCAAGTCCAGTTAATGAAAAGGCGCGGTGGAGTCGGGCATGATTTATCCCATATAAGGCCTGGGGGCTCCCCAGTTGAAAATTCCGCTTTGACATCGACGGGAATTGTGCCTTTTATGGAAAGATATTCTAATTCAACTAGGGAAGTGGCTCAAGACGGAAGAAGAGGCGCTTTAATGTTAAGTATTTCTATAAAACATCCCGATTCTGAAAAATTTATAGATGCAAAAATGAAAGAAGGAAAAGTTACCGGAGCAAATGTTTCAGTAAAGATTGATGATGAATTTATGACTGCAATTAAGAAAGGAAAAAAATATATTCAACAATATTCGATTAATTCAGAAGAACCGGCTTACAAAAAAGAAATTGATGCGCAAGGACTTTGGAAAAAAATAATTCACAACGCGTGGAAATCTGCAGAGCCCGGGATTCTATTTTGGGATACTATAATAAAAGAATCTGTTCCAGATTGTTACGCTGATAAAGGATATAAAACCATTTCAACAAATCCCTGCGGAGAAATTCCATTGTGCCCATATGATTCATGCAGATTGCTTGCAATAAATCTTTACAGTTATGTTGACGAACCTTTTACAAAAAATTCTAAATTCAATAAAGAATTATTTAGAGAACATACAGGTTATGCTCAAAGAATGATGGACGATATAATTGACTTGGAGCTTGAAAAAATTGATGACATTCTTGAAAAAGTTGAAAACGACCCTGAAGATGAAGAAATTAAAAGAGTAGAATATAACCTTTGGGAAAAAATACAACAAAAAGCAAAAGAAGGACGAAGAACCGGAATCGGAATTACCGGCGAAATGGCTTTAGGAGTTTATAGAGCATCAGTTGAAACAGCAAAAGAAAGAGGAGCTTTTGAAATTTATGATTTTGAAAAAGAAAAAAATAATCCTTTTATTCAAAGATTGTTTAATGAAGACAAAAAACTTGAAAAAGATATGAAAAAATACGGAAGAAGAAATATTGCTCTTTTGACAGTTGCTCCTACAGGAACTGTGAGTTTAATGGCTCAAACAAGTTCCGGGCTTGAACCAGCATTTCAAGTTGCTTATACGCGCAGAAGAAAAGTAAATCCAAATGATAAAGATGTAAAAGTTGCATTTGTCGACGGAGTTGGAGATTCTTGGGAAGAATATAAAGTTTTTCATCACAAATTTGAAAAATGGCTGGAAATTAACGGGCACAATATAGACGATGTAAAAAAATACGACAACGGAAAACTTGATGAAATTGTAAAAAAATCTCCTTATTATCAGGCAACTGCAAACGATGTTGACTGGATTAAAAAAGTTGAATTGCAGGGAGCGGTTCAAAAATGGGTTGACCATTCAATCAGTGTTACAATTAATTTGCCAAAAGATGCATCAGAAAAATTAGTCGGAGATTTATATATGAAAGCTTGGGAAGTTGGATGCAAAGGAGTTACAGTTTATAGAGACGGCTCAAGAAGCGGAGTTTTATTGACAGGAAAAGAAAAATCAGAAAATAATGAAAATGAAAAAACCTTAATTGAGAAAATAAATAAACTTGAAAGAAAAGAAAAACTTGAATTATTGAAATATTTAGTAAAAGAAAGAATGGATGAAAAGAGACCGGAAATAATTAATGCAGATTTAATGAGATTCAAAAATGGTGATGAAAATTGGTTGGCTTTTGTTGGTTTAAATGAAATTGGATATCCTTACGAAATATTTACTGGAAAAACTGATGAAGAAATACTTGCTGTTCCAAAGTCAATAAAGAAAGGAAAAATTGTAAAAGTAAAAGATAACGGAAAGAGCCGCTATGATTTTAAATATAAAGATAGAAATGGTTATGAAGACAACAACATAGCCGGCATTTCACATCAATTTAACAGAAATTATTGGAATAATGCAAGATGGGTTTCTAGTGAATTAAGAAACGGGGTGAAGATTTTAGAAATAATAAAAACTGTAAGAAAATTAGATGAAGGTGAAGAAGGAATAAACTCTTGGAAAAACGGGGTTGTAAGAGTTTTGGAAAAATACCTTGAAGACGGAACAAAAACGGGAGAGATGTGTGAAAAATGTAATGGAAGCACTTATGTTTATGAAGAAGGTTGTAGGCATTGTAAAAATTGCGGTCACAGCAAATGCGGATAAAAATAAAAAATGTTAAAATTAAAAATTCCTGATTGGGATGCTTATTTTATGTCAATGGTTTATCTTCTTGCAGAGAAAAGCAAGGACGTGAAAACCCATATTGGCGCAGTGGTTGTAGGTCCGGATAAAGAAATTAAAACCGCCGGATATAATAGTTTTCCGAGGGGTTTGAATGATAATGTTTCTGAAAGACAGAAAAAACCGGAAAAATATTTTTGGTTTGAACATGCAGAAAGAAATGCAATATATAATGCTACTTTAATCGGAACTTCTTTAAAAAAATCTAAAATGTATACGAATGGGATTCCATGCGCGGATTGCGCAAGAGGAATTATTCAATCCGGAATTCTTGAAGTAGTTGTTGATAAAGAGTGGAATAAAACTAAC
>JACOWL010000020.1 GCA_016176815.1 Candidatus Pacearchaeota archaeon | reverse complement strand
GCAATAATCATTTGCATCCTGCCAGTTTGTTGCAGGCTCGGGTTTTGTACTCTTTTGCCAGCATAAATTTTCTCCTCCATAAAATACAGTTCCTTCTCCGCAATCTTTTATTTTTAAATTTTCATTTATTACATTTCCTGTTTTTTCCTGAGGAAAAATAAGCATTAAGACAATGACTGCAATTACCATTACAAAAATTGAAATTAGGATATTTTTGATTCTCATATTAAAACGAGGAAAAGAGATTTAATAAATGTTTTTATGGCGTTATATTATTACTTATAGGGAATTATATTTTGGTTTTTTATCTTGTGAAATTGCTCGTTCCAAAGTCGCGAGGATTTATTTAAAATATTCATCTAGACAGCTTTTTTATTTATTAAATGATTATTGTAATTGATTAATCAGAGTTTTGCTGTGACAGACAATTGGGCGGGTGGGCGGGTTTTAGTTTTAAAATTATCAATTTTTCTAATTTCTGCGAGCTTGCGAGCAGGTTTTTTAAATTTTTTTCAAACAAGATTTACATTCCCCACAAATAAAACAAAATTGTCGGAATCAGCAGACATCCCATCATATTTGTTCTTTTTACGTCAAGAGAAAGGCAATAAATTCCGGTGAGGGTTGAAAGAATTAAAATTAATAATCCTAAAAATCCGGAAACTAAAAAAACAATTACTGCTAAAATTATTAAAGCAATTTTTGAAAGCAGAGAGTAATTTATTTGGTTTATTTTTGATGAAAATATTTTTGCTAAATATTTTGTTGTGAAAAACGCAATAATTCCGGAAATTAAAATTGACATTAAAATTAAAATTAATATTTTTAAAGATAAACTTCCAAGAAGCTGTTCAATGGCGTATGCTGCGCCTGTTCTTGTTTTTGAAATTAAATAAAGAGTAATAAATGAAAATCCCATGACGAAAATATTTGTTGCTCCGAGGAGAATAAGAAAACTTTTATTGTCGTTTTTATTTGAATTGACAATTGTCTGCCCGAGTATTGCTGCCTGTCCGCTTCCAAGGGCTGGAAGAAAACCGAGCAGGGGGCTGGAAATGAAGGCTCCAAATACCGGCTTAAAAATTTTCTTTTTTTCATATTGAAATTCTGTTTTTTGTTCCGGAATTTGAGGTTTGTTTTTTATGCTCATAAGCAACATTGAACTTCCAAATAATCCCGTCAGCAAAGGCAAAAGCGGTTCTTTTAATTCATGAAGATTTAAGACGCCAAACCCTAAAATCCCCGTCAATAAAAAAACCAACAATGCGTAAAATTTATTTTTTTCCATTAAAATAAGAATTCCGGAAACTGCAATTAAAATATATGGGATTATATTTTTCGTCAGCGTATAAATTTTTGGAAAAAACCAGAGACAAAACCGAAAGTTCTGTGTCAGTGTCGGGGCATCCTAAAAAAATGCTTGGAATAAAATCAATAAAAATATGCGTAATCGCTATTGCGACGATAAATATTACAAGATAGAGGGGATTTATATTAAAAAGAAGTGTTGAAGAGAGTGAAATCAAAAAAACTCCAATGAGATTTACATGAATCCCGGGAATTAATCCCGTTAAAACTCCGGTAAAAGTTCCCGCAAAAATTGCCAGAAGAATCTGAATGAGCATTTTATTTTTATGAATTTTCGCTTTTTATTTTTATAGAGATTTTTTTGCAATTAAATTCATTTTTATTTATAATTTTAAAAAATATAAAAGTTTATAAATACCTTTTTATTAAAACAATCATGCAAAAAAGGGGTTTGATAATTTTTAGTTTAATCTTTTTAATGAGCAGTTTTTTTATTTACGGAATTTATGCTCAGACTGATGCAGAACTTTTTCAAGAAAATTTTGATTTAAGCGCTGGTGAAGCAGCTTTAAACGAAGTGACAACTGCAGAAGCTGAAACAAGTGTTGAAACAACAATTCAAGATGAAGAAGTTGATGCTTTGGTTGAAGAGGCAAAAAATTTTGATGAAGAATTAAGTGTTAATGCAGGGATAACTCCAGACAGCGGATTATATTTTGTTGAAGATAAAATTCTTGCGCCGTTTAGATCTGATTTGGATAATAGAGAGAGAAAAATTGCTGAAATGCAGGAGATGATGCAAGCAGGGAATATTGAGGCTGCAAGAAAATCTTTTGAGAGATACCAAAGATATGCTGATAATTTTGAAAGAGACGTTTCTCCTGAAGAAAGAGCTGAAGCATTAAGAAGTTCAGAAGCAATAAGAGGAGTTGCAATTAGAGATATTGCGCAAAATGCTCCCGCTGGATTGAAAGATGAATTAGTTTTAGAGATAATTGACAAGGAAGCTGGAATTGCAACTGCTGCAGAAATTGCTTCAAAAATATCTGAATTATGTTCGCAATTATCAAAATTAGATCCTTCACAATATGCAAAAGTTTGTAAAATAGAGGGGGATGCTCCTGATTGGAGAAAAAAACTTGATGCAGATTTAACGGAAGAGCAAAGACAAGAAGCTTTGAAATTTGGAGAGATAATGTCGCAATGTTTTGAAACTGCGGGGCAGAATTGCAAATGCGAAGAAATTTCATATCCTGATTTTGCTGAGGCATGTTCTATTGCAGCGCCTTTAGCTACTGCTTGCGAGATTGAAAAAAATGAAGATGCCTGTAAACAATTAGATGATTTAGAGATGCCTCCACTTCCAGATTATTTGCAAGATATTATGAATGATCTTGAACGTGGAATGAGTGAAAGCAAATATGGAATGTTTCTTCCTCCTGAATGCGAAGAAGCAGGAGCAACTTCGCCAAAAGATTGCGCAAAAATTATGATAAATGTTCATGCTCCTGAAGAATGCAAGCCGGCGCTTTTAGCGGCAAATGTTCAGAGCGAAGGAGAAGCAAGAGGAATATGTGAGAAAATTATGTTTGAAATAAATGCTCCTCCAGAATGTGTTTCTGCTGGAGCAACGAACCCTCAAGAGTGCGGGAAATTAATGTTTAGTCAAAATGCTCCGCAAGGGAGGATATGCACCTGGAACTGGACCGAATATGAGAGCTTCAGGAGGCGATTGTAAGGGCATTTCAGATCCTATGAAAAGATTAGAATGTTATGAGGGAGCGACTCAATATGTTCAAGAATTTAGGAATGATTTTCAATCACAATTTAAAGATACACAAACTCTTCAAAATAATTGCGCAAGAGATTGCGGAGCAAAAGGTTCAGCATGGGATTTTTCAAATGGAAATTGTGTTTGCAAAGCTCCAAATTTCCAGGAATTTGAGCAAAGGCATATAGATAATTTTAGACAAGATTTTAATCAGGATTATAGTCAACAATTTAGAGGAGATTTCCAGAGCGGACAATTTATTCCTCCAGCAAACTTCCAGCCGCCTCAAGGATTCCAATATCCACAATATCCAACAGATCAGCAACAATATCAGCAACCAGGAACATTCCAACAACCTCCTGAAGGATATACGGCTCCTACAGATTATCAACAACCTTCAACAACTACAACAACAGAACCTTCAACAAGCACCACAACATCTTCTGAACCATCATCTTCAACAAGCACAGATAGTGGAGGAAGCACAGGAGATTCTGGAGGAAGTATTACAGGCGGGGTTATTTCTAACAGCGGATTTTTAAGATATTGGTTTTTTGGGTGATTTTTCTTTTAGGGAAAAATATTTTAGATAAATAAAAAGAAATTTTTAAATTTTCTTTGCGATTATTTAAATCATTTTAAAATGACATCAACAAAAAGTTTATAAAGGACGTTTTTCTATGAAAATCATGAAAACAATAAATAAAATATTCAAAATTGGAGCATTAGCAATATCTTTAACTGGATGCATAAATTTACCAAATGTTTATTCACAAAGAAATTATTTAGAAGGAATTGTTAAAAAAGAATCTGGAAGTGTAACTAAACTCGTTGAATCAAGCGGGGCATCTTTTGGCAATGAGTCTGTAAAAATAGGATATCCTACTTATAACCTGCAAATTAAAACATCTGAAGGAGTTTATACTGCAAGAATTATCCCAGGTGTAATGAAATCCCTTGAGGCATTGGAACTTGCAATAGATGTTGGAAGCCGAGTGAGATTTCCAAAAATAGTAGGGAAATGCAGTTGGTTAGAAGAAAATGCATTTGGAGAAGATAAAATTGGTAAAATCTACGCTGATGATTTAATCGTTCTTCAATAAATCTTTTGTTTCACTTTTAACAATTTATTTTAATTAATTTACTTTTAAATCATTTTAAAATGACACTAATGAAAGGTTTATAAATAACCTTTTTTATCTATAATCATGGGACGATTATGGTTAGAAGAATTAATTTTTGGAAAAGAAAGATTAGATAGATGGGACAGAGAAAGAAATGGAAATCAAAATCTTGGATATATAACTCAAGAACAAAAAAGAGCAACAGACAAAAATTTTTTTGTAAATGAATTTTATAAGCTTGGCAATGGATGCACCTATTTAGTTGAAGAATTGCCTGAATTTTTTAAAGAAGTAATAATTAAAAAATGCGGGAGTTTGGAAAAAGAAACATTAAAGAATTTTTGTAATTGTCAAATTGATTATACAAATGAAAATAAAGATAATAGAGGGACAATCCAATTATTTTCAATAGATGGATTTTGGAAGAATAATTATACATTTGGCGGATTTTTATACGTTGAAGATAATGAAGGTAGATGGAAATTGAAAACTTATTCAAAGCATGTCCATTACATGGGAGATTCAGGTTAAGACAATTTACCTTAAATATTTAATAGTGAATTCATAAATTAATTTTAACTCTTAATTTTTGAATTTATTTCATGAAATTGCTTATCGTTATCGCTTGCCTGATTTGGAAAAGATTGCCCTAAATATACTAATGAAGAATTAATCCCAATTCTAAAAGTTAGTGTTAGTAACAATTTTCTTCAGCGGAGAAATATGACAAAGTCTATTTCGGAGCAAATTAATTCTGCGAACAAAGTGAGCAGGTATTTTTTATAAGAAAGATAATCTTATATAGAAGTTATATTTATAATTAATATTATGAAAAAAGAAGTGACGGCTAAAAAATCAAAAGTTGTGTTATCAAAAAAAGCGGGCTGGATTATCTTGGCAATATTAGTTATTCTTGACGCATCTCTTGATGTGATTTTTGCAGAGGGCAGAGGTCTTGAAAGCAATATATTAAAACCAATAGCGGATTTATTTGGAATAAGCAATCCTCTTTTTATGACCCCTATTGTTTTAATAATTTTTTATTTTGGAATTAAAGGCGGGGCTTGGCTTGCAAGAAAAGTTGACAAAATTAAATATAAATCAGAAGAATTGGTTTTAACTGCTTTAGTGATTGTTTATGGTCTTTTTGATTTATGGCTTATTTTAGTTTATTTTTTTAATTTTAGTTTATTCAAAAATCATTATTATTTAATTCCAATTTTAGCCGCGGCCGCATTAATTTATAGTTTGTGGGCTGAGAAGAAGTTGAAAGAAAGCAATTGATTTAGTCAATAAAATTATCTCTTATACACTTCACTCCATAGCTGTCTCTAAAATCTGGGGCGTAGTTTTTGTAATTTGTTCTCACGTCCACATATGCATGATAGTTTTTGTATTCAAGTTTGTGCGGAGCAGATGTCCAGAAACGCGATTCTTTAAATAATTCGCTGTTTGTTTTTATATAATTTCTAATAGGCCATAATTCATCTAACGCCGGCAATCTCCAGTCAGTGTAATTTGCAAGAGCTAAATTTTGGCAGTATTCTTCTGCATTGCTCCAGTTTTTTGCAGGTTCTGGTTTTGTACTTTTTTGCCAGCACTGATTTCCAAAATTATAAATAATAGTTTCTTCTCCGCAGTCATTTATTAATTTTATTTCAGCATCTTCAGATACTTTTCCAGTCATTGTTTTTTCCTGAAACAAAAAAATTAAGAGAACGACCGTTAATGTAATTAAGATAATCCATAAAAAATTTGGAAAAACGGGATCTTTTTTGTCTTGCATGTTCTTTATTATGAATAAATTATTAATAAAGATTTATATAGTGGGGCTTTGTTGAAAATTTCTTTTTTTTCAATTTGGATTTATTCGCCCCACCCCCCAGCACTTCGTTCCCCCTCCTCCAACCCGAGGCTGTCTTACGAAATTGCCTGCTCTTTATTGTTTAATATCCAAGTCAAAATAAGTTACGAATTCCACCACAAGGAGGGTGGCAAGACAACCATAAAGGTTGCGAGACAAAACATTTTCAACAGAGTCAATACATAGTAAAGTTTAATAATTAAAATTCTTTCTTTTTATGATGGAATTAAATAAAAAATTAGAATTGGTAAGAAGAAATACGGAGGAAATTATTACAGAAGAGGATTTGATGGAATTGTTAAAGAAAAAGAAAAATCCTGTTGTTTATTGCGGATATGAGCCAAACGGACCAATGCATCTCGGGCATTTTGTTACAATAACAAAATTAATGGATTTGGAAAAAGCAGGATTTAAAATTAAAATTCTTTTGGCAGATATTCATGCAATGCTTAATAGAAAAGGAGATGAAGAAGCTATAAAAAAAGAGGTTGAATTGTGGAAAAAGACAATTAAAGCAATTGGAATAAATGCGGAGATAATTTTAGGAAGCAGTTTCCAATTTTCTAAAGAATACCAGTTTGAAATTATGAAATTGGCGCAGCATTCTACAATTAACCGAGGGCTAAGGAGCATGCAGGAAATTGCAAGAGACATAGAAAATGCGACGATATCTCAGCTTTGGTATCCTTTGATGCAGGTTGCTGACATAAAATATTTAAAAGCGGATGTTGCCCTCGGCGGAATAGAGCAGAGAAAAGTTCATATGATTGGAAAAGACTTGAAAAAAATTCTTGATTATGATTTTATTGCCCTGCATACTCCGTTAATAACCTCGCTGAAAGGACCTGGAGAAAAAATGTCAAAATCAATTTCGGGAAGCGGAATAAGTGTGACGGACAGCTATGAAGAAATTAAAAGCACAATAAAAGGAGCTTATTGTCCTGAAAAAGAAATCAAGGAAAATCCGGTTTTGCAGATTGCTAAATTAATTATTTTTCCAAAATTTAATGCAGTTGAAATAAAAAGAGACAAGAAATTTGGCGGAGATTTGAAAATTAAAAATTATGAAGAACTTGAAAAAATTTATTCAGACGGAAAATTGCATCCTATGGATTTAAAAAATGCTGCCGGAGAATATTTAGAAAAAATAATTTCACCGATTAGGAAAAATTTTAAATAAATTTCTAAACCAAAAGATTTAAAAGGCATATTTTTCTTATTTTAAAACTTCAAAATTTAAAATAAACGAGGAGGTTAAAAAAATGAAAAAGAATACAAGGACTAAACATGATTTATTGATTGGAGATAGTGAACATTTTAATTTAAGTTTAGAATATTTAGTTCCTAAAAAGAAATTTAGTTTTTCTGTTAATGGATCTAATAATAAAGCATATGGAAAATTATATAACTGCTCTAAATCGCAAAATGCAAATATTGCAGTGATTGAAAAAAGAAATCCCGGTTCAATTGACGGCACTTTTTACTCAAGTTCAAAGAATCCAATTTGCGATAGTGATTTAGTAAGGGGAAGCAATACCGCTTTATTTTATCCAGGAAGTTATACTTTACTAAACCATACATTCTGATAATTTAGGGGGTTTTAATTTATAAAAACATTTAAAATTTTTTATTTTTGATAAAATTTCAGATACTAAAATGCCAAAAAAACAAGTATTGATCGCAAAGAGCAATAATCTTAATTTGGAAAATCTGGCGGACAAGGAAGTTGGAAAATTTTCTTTAAATGGATTAACTTCGCGATCTAAAATTATATTCTCAAACATGACGGGGTTAATAAATAATAGAAACTCCCTTACTTTTAAAGAGAGATTATATCTCGCTGTTTATGAAAAAGCAATAAAGAAAAAAGCAAATATTGTCGCCATTGAAAAAGAAGGCATTAATTCAGTTAAGGGCGTTTTTTATTCAACTTCTGAAAATATATTTCATTCTCAGAACATACTCAAGGGTAAAAATAATTTTTATTGCGCCAATGAAGGATATGTTTTACTTTATTGAAAGCGTTGAATTTTTTTAAATACTTTTTTCATTTAAGGGCTCTGTTGAAAATCTCTTTTTTGTTTCTGTTTTGAATTCCACCAACAAGGATGGTGGCAAGACAAATTCCCGCTAAAGCTTGCCTAAAGGCAAGCGCCCTACTCCCGCCTTGCCTTTGGATATTAATAAAAGAATAAAAAGTTTGTCTTGCAACCTTTATGGTTGTCAAAGTCAAAACGCTCGCCCTTAATTGTTTAATCGTCGAGCCAAAATAAGTTACGAATTCAAAACATTTTCAACAGAGCCTCATTTAAATCAATTATTATTTTGAAAAAATAGATTTTATCTCTGCTCGGCAGCTTGAAAGTCGTTATAATAATTAAAAATTTGCCGCTTTCAAACTACCTCTGCTCGATACCTTGAAAGTCGCTATAATGAAATAAAATTTGTCGCTTTCAAACTATCTCGTTTTAAACTCAACAACATCCAAATCTTTTAATTTATGCTTGAGCCCGACTTTTTGTCCCGGAAATTTTGATGAAGGCCCCCAGATTTTTGTCTCCTTTACTTTTTCTGAAAATCCTTTTAAAATTTTTTCAGCAACTTCTTTTATCGTTGTTTCCGGCTCAAGAATAATAGGATTTTCTGATTTTTGTTTTCCAGGTTCTTTTGTATAAATTCTGATTTTATTAAAACTTTTAAAAATTTTTTCTTTTAGCTCTTTAATCCCTTCTGAAGTAAGACAGGAAATAAAAACAAATTCATAATTTTTATATTTTGATTTTAAAGTTGCTTCTAATTTTCTTTTTTCTAATTCGGACAATAAATCCGATTTATTCAGAACAATTATTTTTTTTCCCTGCGTTTGCAAGAGAGGTTCTATTTTTTTTAATTCTTCAAGATTTTGGATTAAAATTAAAATGCTGTCAGCAGTATAAACTGTTCCTTTATCATAAAACTCAGAATCAATGGCGGGAATTTCAATCAGCTGAATTTGCGTTGAGCCGTAAGACATCATCCCTATTATCGGGTGAGTTGTTGTAAATCTTGCTTCAGAAATTCTTGCATTTGCATTTGTCAGGACATTTAATAGTGAAGATTTTCCAGATCTTGAAAAGCCGACAATCACCGCCTGCATTTCCGATTTTTTTATCCCTGTTTTTCCCCCTCTGCTTTTTGAAAGTTTTTTTGTTCTTTCTATTTCTCCCTGAAGTTTTTTTAATCGGGTTCTTAATTGTTTTATTAGATTCTCGCTGCTTTTATGTTTTGGAGCCACAGAAAGCATTTTTTTTAGTTTTTCAATTTTTTCTTCCGTAGTCTTGGCTAGGTGATATTCTTTTTCTGCGTGTCCATATTCTGGCGAAGCGTTTACCGGCATAACTCTTTTAAATCAAATAACCTTAAAAACGTAATGGATAAAGAAACTTATAGAGGAATAATTAAATGCTTCTTACTAATTTTAATTTTAACATTTTTAACTAACTTTATTTCTTCAATTGTTTATGGCTCTTATCAGGAAACAGCAGAAATAGTTTCAGAAGATGAAGTTCACGAGAGCATTGAAATTTTTATAAATGCAGATAAATCTGAAAGTTCAATTAGTTTCTTTTTGGTTCCGGGAATATCAAATTTACAAGTTTATTTAGATGATAAGAAGCTGGAAAGCTGCGAGGCTAAAGAAAAAGCGGGGGAAACAGAAATTTCGTGCAGTCTTGAAAATTCGTTTATTGGAAAACATTTTTTTAAAATAGAATTTGATTCAAGTTATCCTTTAATTAAATTGAATCAAGACAGATTAATGTTTCGTTCTGGTTATGAGCCGATTGTTGAGACCAAAAAGTTTCTTTTTGTTTTGAAATTGCCTTTGGGACATGTTATTCCAGAAGAGCCAAACAAAGATAAATCATTTTTTATAAGCCCCGAAGAGGAACTTCTTTATTCAGACGGCCAGAGGATTGTTTTAAAATGGGAAGACAAGTTATTAGATGAAAAATTTGAAGTTTCAGTTATTTCTGAACCTTTGAAAAAAAAATTTAACATTTGGCCAATTATTCTTATTTTAATGGTTATCTTCTTTTTATTGGTTTATTTTAAGAATAAAATTAAATACAAGAAAGCAAGGAATATTAGGAATAAAAGAAAACCAAAATCAGAAATAATAGAAGAGCATCTTATGGAAAGTGAAAAGAAAATAATAGATGAATTAAAAAATGCGGATAAAAAAGAATTATGGCAAAAGCAGCTTCAGTTAAAAACAGAATTTTCCAAGGCCAAATTAAGCAGAGTTATCCGGAACCTTGAGGCAAGAAACATTATACAAAAAATTCCTTTTGGAAATACAAATAAAATAAAGTTGAAAATAAAATAGAAGTTGTTCCATCTTGTTCCATTCTTGTTTCAAGGATTTATTAAATAGTTTTTATACATGGAATTATTATGAAAAAAACAATTCCTGTTTTGCAGGAATGTAAGGAGGTCAAATAAAAAATAAAATGAAAAAAATATTAAGTATGCTTGCAATAATGTTTGCAGCATTTGTTTTAATTTTTTCAATACCAGTTGTCCCAGCTCAAACAAGCCCCCAAGAGGGAATATGCGCGGGAGTAGAAGCAGGAGTTTCACCAAGCAGCCCCTTTTATTTTACCGATGGACTTTTGGAAAGTGTTAGTCTTGCTTTAACATCTGATACTGATGGAAAAATTCAAAAACAACTTGAAAATGCATGCGAAAAATTAGCAGAGTTGGAGAAAGAAGCTAATGAAGGAGATATGGATAATGCACAAGATGCAGCTGAAGAATATCGAGAAATTATGGCTGAACTTCAAGAGGAAATTCAAGAGATATCAGGAGAAAATGCAGAAGATGAACTGAAAAAACAACTTGAATTACAAGAGGATCTTGATGATCTTGATGATAAGATAGATGAAATAGAGAACTCTTTAAAAATAAAAATAGAAATTGAAGGCCAGATTACTCCTGAACAGCAAGCTTTAATTGATTCTATTTTGGCTAGTTTAGTCGGTCAGACTGGAGAAGTTGAAATTGAGATTAAAAATGAACAAGGGAAAACAAAAATCAAGATTGAAGTAGAGACAGGCCAAGACGGAGATGAAGTTGAAATAAAAATTAAGCAAGAGCTTGGAATTGATGACCAAGAAGACGCTGCTGAAGAAATTGCAGATGCAAAAGAAGAAATCGCAAAAGCTAAATTGAAAATAGCCGAAGCTAAAGCAGACGGCGAAGAAACCAGCGCAGCGGAACAATTTTTGAGCGATGCAGAGAAAATGCTTGCTGATGCAGAAACAGAATTTAATGCAGGAAATTTTGAGGAGAACTTGGAGATTCTGACGATGATTCTGGATCTGATTCTGACAATTCTGGAAGCGGATCTGATTCAGACAGCTCAGGTTCGGGAAGTGGTTCTGATGATGATTCTGGAAGTGATAATTCAGGAAGCTCTGACGATTCTGACAATTCTGGAAGCGGTTCTGGAGAGGTAATTGTTTTGAATTAGTTATTTAATCTGAGCGCATAATAAAAGTTTTTTAAGTCCGCCCGAAAAAAGGGCGGGTTTTTACTTTTTTTAATTACATAGTTTTTAATATATATTTTACTTGAAATTTTTATGAAACTGAAAAAAGATTTTTTTTCAAGACCAGCGGATAAAGCCGCAAAAAAACTTTTAGGAAAAATTTTATGCAGAAAAATTAATAATAGAATCTTAAAAGCAAAAATAATTGAAACAGAAGCCTATTTTGGAGAAAAAGACCCTGCAAGCTGGGCAAGATATGGAAAAAGAAAAAGCAATATTTTAATGTGGGATTCTCCAGGAAAAATTTTAATTAAGAATGTTCATAGATATAAAATGCTTAATTTTATCACTGGAAAAAAAGGAGAAGCAAGCGCAGTTTTAATAAGGGCTTTAGAGCCGTTGAATTTTTCAGAAAATTTAAAGGGGCCGGGATTATTAACGGAATGTTTGAAAATTGATAAAAGCTTTAATGGCCAAGAGATAATTAAAAATAAAAAAATTTGGGTTGAAGAGAATAATACAAATGAAAAATTTAAAATTTTTAGGGATTATCGTATTGGTGTGAAAAATGATTTAAAAAAGAAGATGAGATTTTATATTAAATAAAAAATGAACAAACCCGAAATACTCTCAAAAATAATCCAAAAAAAAGAATTTTCCCAACTTCCAAAAAAAGATATTGAAATTGCTTTTGCGCATTTTGAAAAAAGGCAATGCAGTGATGAAGAAAAAATAAAATTAACGAGGGAGTTATTGCATAAAGTTTTTGGAGCTTTTACAAGCCGTAAATTATTATCTCCAAAAAATAAAAATGAAGAATGGATTTTAAGAAAACATCTTTCAACAAGGGAAAGACTGCCCTATTACAAGGAAGTTTATGAAAAAATTTTTTCTGGTTTTGAAAAAAACAAGGAAGTTTATGAAAAAATTTTTTCTGGTTTTGAAAAAAATAAAAGCATCAGCATTATTGATTTAGGCGCAGGAGTTAATGGATTTAGTTATAAATATTTTAAACAAAAAGTCGATTATATTGCAATTGAATCAATAGGGCAGTTAGTTGAATTAATGAATAATTATTTTGAAAAAACAAATCTTTCAACAAAAGCAATTCATGAAAGTTTATTTGAATTAGAAAAAATAAAAAAAATAATTACAGAAACTAAAAAACCAAGAATTATTTTTTTATTTAAAGTTTTAGATTCCTTGGAAATGCTGGAAAGAGATTATTCAAAAAAACTTTTGAAAGAAGCCATGCCGTTAGCTGACAAGATAATTATTAGTTTTGCTACAAGAAGCATGGTAAAACAAAAAAAGTTTAAAGTTGAAAGGAATTGGATTTTTAATTTTATTAAGGAAAATTTTAGAATTTTAGATGATTTTGAAATTGGAGGGGAGAGGTATATTTGTTTTAAAAAAAGTGATTAGTTTTATATATCTCATAAAGGTATCTTTTAGATGGACTTAAAAACAAATTTCAAAAAAAAAATTTTATCCAACGGCATGACAATTATTTTTGAAAAAAGAAATGTTCCTGTTGTCAGCGTTGCTTTTGCAGTCAGAGCAGGAGGAATTCATGAAGAGGTTTCAGAAAAAGGCATTTCCCATTTTATTGAACATATGCTGTATAAAGGAACTAAAACAAGAACATCTAAGCAGATTGCAGAAGAAATAGAACAAAATGGCGGAGAATTAAACGGATTTACATCCGAAGAAATCACAGCATATTATTGCAAAATGCCCTCTAAACATCTTGATATTGCTCTGAATGTTTTAACTGATATAATTAAAAATTCAGTATTTGATGAAAAAGAACTTGAAAAAGAAAGAAAAGTTATTTTTGAAGAAATTAAAATGTATAAAGACAATCCTCAAATGCATAGTATTTCAGAAATTCAAAAATTGCTTTATACAGGAACTCTTGGAATTAACCTTGCCGGAACATTTGAAAGTATGAATAAAATTGACAGGAAAAAAATTATTGAAAAGTTCAAACAGATTTATGAGCCGAATAATTTTATTTTGTGCGTTGTTGGAGATGCTGATTTTGAGCAGATAACAAGATTTGCTGAAAAAAATTTTGGAAACTCCCCAAGGGATGACTCTGGTGAGCCTTCAAAATCTAAAGTTCCAAATCAAAAATTTGAATTAAAAAATGAATCTAAAATAGAAGAAAGAGAAGGAGTTGATCAGGCAAATTTGGTTTTTGCATATCATATTCCTCTTGCGAAAGACGAAAAATGCTATTCTGCAAAAATTTTAAGCAGTTTAATGACTGGGGGAATGTCCTCAAGATTATTTGAAGAAATCAGAGAAAAAAGAAATTTGGCTTATGCTATTTCAGGAGATTCAAATATTAACAAGAAAAAAGAATTAAATAAAATTAAAGAACAGCTTATTGGAAATTATCAAATTTCTATGGAAGATTCCCGGACACAGATGATAAACCTTTTGGTTTCAGAAATCCAGGGAGAGGCAAAAGATTTTTATGAATACGAAAAAAATATTTCTAAAGTTAAATTAAAAGATGTAAGGGAGCTTGCTAAAAAAGCAATTAAAGAATATAGTTTTTTTGCGCTGGTTCCGAAGGAGAAGAAATGAGAAATCTTTTTTTATTTTTTTCTCGTGAAGTTGCCCCGCCCAACTCCCGACCCCGCTCGTTTATTTATTTTTTTAGTTTGTCTCGCGAAGTCGCTCGCCAGCACTTTACTCGAGCTTTACTTTTGAAATGAAACTAAAAATAGCCAAAAGCAAAACTCTCGGTTCCCCCGCCTTCCAACCCAGACAATTTTTTCATCTATTAATTAACCCAACTTCTAAAATTTTGCTGACACGACAATCCCCTTAAAGTTTTTCTTGACGAAAGTCTGGAAAAATTCAAATTAATTCTGCGAACGAAAAAGGAACAAAAAACAGGAAATTTTTTGACGCATTCGCCCAAGCGTGGTCGAATGAAGTGAGCAGGTGTTTTAACAAAGTTTTTATATTCCTTTTCTTATTTTATTAAGAGGTGAAAAATGAAATTAAAATTAAATAAAATAATCAAATATCTTGTTTTGTCTGATTTAATATTTTATACTGGCTGGGGTCTGATTTCTCCAATCTTTGCAATATTTATTCTTGATTTAATCGTCGGGGGAAATGCATTTGTTGTCGGATTAGCTGCCGGGATAAATCTTATTACAAGGTCCATTTTAAGAATTCCTTTTGGGATGTATGCGGATAAAGGCCAAAAAATTTCTTATCATTTAATGTTTTATGGATTATTTATTTCAGCGCTTGTTCCAATAGGATATATTTATTCAAGCGCGCCTTGGCATATTTATATTTTACAGGCAGTTTTGGGAGCTTCGCTGGCTATGTCATCTTCCGGCTGGACTTGTTTATATTCACGGCATATGGATAAAGGAAAAGAATCCACCGAGTGGGGAATTGACGCTGTTGCAGTCGGAATAGGACCCGGAATTGCAGGAATTTTAGGAGGAGCAGCGCTTCTTTATTTTAGTTTTGATAAAGTTTTTATTGGGACAACTATTCTTGGATTGATTGGAGTTTTTACGCTTTTAGTTGTAAAAAAAGATATTTTGAAAAAAAAGCATTTGCTTTCCACATTTGTTTTAAGAAGAGCTTTTAGAAAGTATATGAACCATAGTCATAGGGTAAATTAAAAATGAGATGTTTTATTTTAGTTGATTTGCCTAAGGAAATAATTGAAAAAATTAAAAAAATTCAGGACGCTCTTCCAGAATTTGTTGGCAAAAAAATAGAACCTGAAAATTTGCATTTGACTTTAAAATTTTTAGGGGAGATTGATGATAATAAAGTTGAAGAAATAAAAAAGAGATTATCTGGTTTAAAATTCAAAAAATTTGAAACAGAAATAAGCAGTATCGGAGTTTTTTACGAAAAAATTATTCGGATTGTCTGGCTGCATTTAACAAACTGCGGCGCGCTTCAAAAAGAAATTGATAATTCATTAAAAGATTTATTCACGCCAGAGCAAAGATTTATGTCTCATTTGACAATAGCGCGAGTTAAGAATGTGGATGATAAAAAAGAATTTTTGGAAAAATTAAAAAAGATAAAAATTCCAAAAATTAGTTTTGTAGTTGAAAATTTTAAATTAAAAAGTTCAATGCTTAATGCAGAAGGCCCTGTTTATGATGATATTGAAAAATATAGTTTAAAGTAAATTGAAAAATATAAATAAAAAAGATTTCTAAGTTTTATATATCTTTTGTTCTGTAAAGAATATGTCTTATTATAACGTTCTTTAAAAAGAGAAAAGCTTTATTTTTATTTTAATGGAAAAAGGCAGAAGACTAAATAATTTTCTTGAGGGAGGTAGATAAAATGATGGATTTTAAAGATTATAGCGAGATTAATTTTCTTATGAGGGAGTATTTTCAGGAAGAAAGGGGATTTATTGAAGTGCCGTGCCAATCAAAACTTTCAATTCTTGCTGCCTGCGAGGATCCGCGAACAATTTCTAAGTTTGAATTTGGGGGAAAAGATTATCCTCTGCCTCAGACGGGACAAATGACCTTAGAAGAAGTTTTATTAAAAAACCCCGAAAAAAACAGAAAGAGAATTATTGGAGCATTTAGGATTTAATTTTCCTGTTTCTTTAAGTTATGATGAACTTTGCAAAAAATATAATGTTAAAGTTTTAGAAGCAGAGCACGAGACTGAAATGCAAAAAGATTATGGAAATTCAATAAGTCTTGAAGTTTTTCCATCAAGGTCCCACCCTTTTTGGAACATGAAATATCTTGGAAATAACTCTTTTGCAAAAGCAGATGTTTTGCTTTATGGAATGGAAACAATCGGCAGCGCTGAAAGGTCGTGCAATCCGGAAGAGATGAAATCTTTTTTTGAAAATGTTTCTAATGGAGAATATAAAAATTTGTTATTTCAAAAATTCGGTGAGAAAAGAGTTATGCAGGAGCTTGATGAATATCTTTCTCTTAAAATGTTTCCAAGATATGGCGCTGGAATTGGATTTACAAGAATGGCAAGGGCAATGAAGTTGGCGGGATTATTGAAGGATAATAAAAAAGAAGTTTTGGAAATGGTTTAGGGAATTTTATTTTTTGAATATTAAAATTGCTCGCAACAAGTTGCTCGGATTTATTTATAATATTCGTCCAGACAGCCTTTTTTATTTATTAAATTATTATTTTTCAAATCTTTACACGACAATTTTTCTCAGCGTAGCGTTATGACAAATGTCTAACGCGGAGTTATATTCTGCGAAGCAGGTTTTTATTTAATTTTAAAATCTCCTGCTAATAATCTCAATAAAATTTTCCGCTCTTTTTCCCAGGATTTTTTCTAAATCTTCTTTAGGAGCATTAATTATATTCTGAATCGTTGAAAATTTTTTTAGAAGTTCTTTTGAGCTTTTTGGTCCAATGCCTGGAAAGCCTTCAATTATAAATTGCATTTGCTCTTTTTTATTAAGCATCTTTTTTCCTGCATTAAGCTTGACATCTTTTGCCTTTTTTCTTGACAGAACATCAATAAATTTTGCAGTGTCTTCTGAATCTTTCGTAAATATTATCGGTATTTTGTGTTTTAAAACAATTGAGAGCAAAAAACCGCGAAGAGCATTTGCATTTATCCCTGTATTTTCGTCTGAATAAATTTCTTGTTTAGAGAGCCCTTCAATAATTAATAATTTATTTTCAAATTGTTTTAATTCCTCTAATTGTTTCAGCAATCTTCCATTTATCATTGAAGATATAAAATCCTGGACAGTTTTTCTTTCAATTATTGTATCTTTTACTGCATAATCCCCAATTTTTAATTCCTTAAATTCAATTTCAAAACCGAGATTTATCAAGTGAGAAGCTACAAGCGAGTTTTTTTCTCTGTAATCTATAATGATTTTTGGTTTTGGTTCTGTCCCTTTTTTTGCGGCTTTTTCTTTTTTTGAAAAAATATCAAAGATAGGTTTTTGGATGATTGTTTTCATTTTAAATTAACCTCTTCTGCAATTCCAGCGGAGCATCTTTTTTGAAAGATTCTCTTACCTCTTCAATTGCTTTTTTCATTTTTCTTTCTCTCATTTTTGAAACATAAAAAGATGATTCGTCTCTTGTTTTTTTTGTGATTAACATAATTATTTTTCCTTTGTTTAATCTCGCAGTTCTTCCTGATCTTTGAATAGTGCGGATTGCAGAAGCAACCGGCTCATAAAAAATTACAGCATTGACTTCCGGGATGTCCAGTCCTTCCTCGCCGATGCAGGTGGCGCATAAAATATTTATTTTTCCGTCAGAAAATTCCTGAATTATTTTTTTTTGTTCTTTTTGATTTAATCCTTTTTCTCCTGCCTTGCTTGCCTGGCCAATAAAAACTTTTGCGTTTATTCCATTTATTTCATTTAAATTTTTTGAAATAATACTTGCAGTATCCCTGAATTGTGTGAAAATAATTATTTTTGCGGATGAGTTAAGTTCTATTTCTCTTTTTATTATTTTATTTGCTTCATTTATTTTTGGATGCTCGCGAGCTTTTGATAATAATTCATTAGAACGCATAAAAATAAAATCAAATTCGGATCTTGCGGTCAGTTTTATTACTCCTTTGCTTTGTTTTTTTGCCGCCTGTTCTAAAAGAGCTTTTAAATATTTGTTAAAACTTTCTAAAGTCTGGGTTTC
>JACOWL010000009.1 GCA_016176815.1 Candidatus Pacearchaeota archaeon | reverse complement strand
TTGAAAGAGCAGAATGGCTTTCCCTCAACAAAGGAATTTTCCCAATTGGCGACGATATTGAAAAAAGATCACTCTTTATTCCATGCTGGGGTATGCCTGAAAATCAAAAAAAAGATTATTATAATATATTAGAAAAATTTTTAGGTAAAAGATGTAAGAAATATAAAAAAAAGCGACGTTGCTGATAAAGATTATATTTTTCATTTAGCGGGAACTGTTGATAATTATGCTATCAAAGAAGGCGAGCCGTATAAAGATATAGAAATAAACTGCAATGGAACAATTGCTCTATTAGAAGCATGCAAAAAATATAATCCTAAAGCAAGAATTATTTTTGGAAGCACTTTTTTTGTCAACGGCAATGCGGATAAACTCCCTGTTAATGCAGATTCTCCCTGCAATCCTCAAGGTTTATATCCGGCTACAAGACTTGCTGCAGAACATTTTTGCCATATTTATCATAATGTTTTTAATTTGGATGTAATAATTGCCAGATTTACTAATGTCTTTGGTCCATTTGAAGATGGAAATAATAAAAAAAAGGCAGGATTTAATTTTATGATAAACCAAGCTGTAAAGGGCGAAGAAATTCAACTTTATAATAATGGAAATTTTATTAGAGATTATATTTATGTCGACGATGTTGCAGATGCTTGCAGAACTATTGCAGAAAAAGGAAAGACAAATAAAACCTATTATGTTGGAAGAGGAGAATTCACAAAATTCAGAAAATTAATAGATATTATAAAGGAACAAATTCCGAATACAAAAGTTAAAGCAATAACTCCTCCGGATTTTCATAAAAACGTTGGAATCGTTGATTTCGTCTGCGATAATTCAGAGCTGAAAAAACTCGGTTGGACTCCAAGAGTATCATTAGAAGAAGGAATAAAAAAAACAATAGACTTTTATAAAAAATAAAACCTTTTTAAAGTTTCTTTGACTAAAAATTTTCATGACTCCTAGAAAAATTTCTCAGAAAAAATTTAGCTGGATTTATAGTCAAGTTCCGAGATTGTGCGTTGAAGTAATTCTGAAAACAAAAGACGGCGTATTATTGACGAAGAGATTAATTCCGCCTTCAAAAGGAAGATGGCATTTTCCCGGGAGCGGTGTTCTCTTCGGTGAAACACTGAAACAAGCTGTAAAAAGAACTGCTAAAGAAGAAATTAACTTAAATGTAGAAATCGTTAAACTTTTAGGAATTATAGAATTTCCCCAGAAAAAAGAGATCTTTGGTCACCCCATTAGTTTGGCTTTTTTGGTAAAAAAGAAATCAGGAAAAATAAAGGGAAGCTGGCAGGCAGATGAAATAAAATTTTTCAAAAAACCGCCGAGGAAGATAGTTTCTGCCCACAAAATCTTCATCAAGAAATATTTAAGTTAAATCTTGTCAAAATCTACGATTTTGAAGAATTAAAAAATGCAAATAATCGCTTCTAAAAAGAAAAATGGTAAATTTTTCGCATAAGCTTTTTCTAAACGAAAAAGACTTAAACTAGAAAAATATCAAAAATTAATGAATGTTTCAGTTATCATCCCAATATTTAACCCAGACAGAAATGTGCTGAAAAAACTTATTCAAGCAGTAAAAGAACAAAAATTCAATGGAAAAATTGAAATATTAAAAATAGAAGAAAATATGGGTTTTGCAAAACAAATAAATCTTGGTGTAAAGAAATCAAAATATGAAATTGTTGTTGAGCTGCCGCAGGATTGCATTCCTGCAAATAAATATTGGTTAAAAAATTTAGTTGAACCATTTGAGAATAAAAAGGTAATTGCTTCTGTTTCTAAAATTCGCCTTCCGGATTTTATCTGGAAAAATTTGAGTATATTTGCTAAAGCGGCCAACATAAAAGAAAAAGGAGTGATAACTTCCCTGTTAGACGGAAAAGGCGGCGCATACAGAAAAAGCATTTTAAAATCAGTTAATTATTTTGATGAAAAAACTTTTAAAACAGGCGGGGAAGATTTAGACTTATATATGAAAATAAAAAACAAGGGGTTAATTGCTTATCCAAAAGCAGAAATATTGCACTATCATCCAACAACTTATATAAAAAGATTAAAAAAAACCCGCCAGTATGCCAACGGAGGAGGAACAATTTTTAGAATTTATGGTTTGAGAATGCGCGGGTGGCATTCTTTTTTAATAAAAGCAATTCCCATATTTGGAATAGTTGCAACAATTTTTTCTTTTCCATTTAATAAGAAAGAAACAAAATTATTTCCAGTTTATATATTAAGCTCTTTCTTAGATCATTTTTATTATCTTTACGGATTTTGGAAAGGTTTTTTGAGCGGGAAGCAGACGATTTAAAAAAATTATTCTAATTGATTTTATATCGTTTATTTTTTAGCTTCAATTACATAACCCATTGTCCATTTCTTTTCTTTGTCTAAAAAATCCAAGTAAAATAAAATAAATGGAAATATTATTGAAGTAAAAGGAAATCCTAAAATTTTTAAGGGATAATATATCAAAGGATATTTTTTATATTGCTGAGCAATTCCATTAAATCTAATAGCGTCTGCTAAAAACCAAAAATATCCTCCTTTTGGAATGATTTTAAATTCCTTAAATCCTGAATTTTTTAATAAACTTGCAAGCCCGTATTTAGTAAAATAATAAAAGTTATAAGGCTCCTGATGAATCATCCATCCTTGCGGAAGAGTCAAAAATAATTTTCCATCTTTTTTTAATACCCTATAAAGTTCATTAAGAACTTTTTGAGGATATTCTACATGCTCTAAAACTTCTGTGCAGAGTATAGCGTCATAACTCTCTTTCTTTTTAGGAATATTATCTAACTGACATACAAAATCAAGAATTTTATACTTATCTATAAAATCAGTTGCTTCATAATCGCAATGTGAAAATAATTTTTTATATGGACAGGGCCCCGCTCCTGCATCTAAAATTTTAGCGCCTTTTTCCATTTTTTTGGCGCTTCTCTCAATAAACTTTTCAATGCATCGCCTGTTTGGATTAAAAATTAATCTAAAATTTTTTGGAATCAAATTAATAAAAAACTGCAATTTTTTACTTCTTCCTGTAACTATATCTATCATGTTTTAAGCTGGAAAAGAGGATTTATAATTTTTATTGTAATTAAATTTTTAAACTATAATGAAATTAATCAAAGAGAAATAATCCCGCTCAAATGGGCGAGACATTAAAAAAATGTTAAAACTAAAAAAATTGGGGATAAGAAAAACTTTTGCGGATAATAAATTATTAAAAAATCTGGATAATAGCAAACAAATACCTGCTCATTTCATTCGCAGAATTAATTTGAATTTTTCCAGACATTTGTCAAGGAAAAATTTTAGGGAAATTGTCGTCGCCACTAACTCTAAGGAGCTTAATTAATCCAGTAAAATGTTAAACCAATTTATCATTAAAAAGCGGTTTTACCCATTTATTAAAAAATCCGAGTCGCCTTGCGACGAGTAATTTCAGAATTAAATTTAATGAGATGTGGCAATTCCCACCAAACTTAAAAGCTTGGATATCCTTTAATTAATATAATGACAAACAAAAAAATCTCCGTTACAATAATCATGCCTACATTTGAGATTGACAAAAGTGAAGAAGCTCTAAGGCATATTCTTAAACAGGATTATCCTAAAATGGAAATCATCGTCGTTAATGACAATCCAAATTCAAAACCTTCGGATTCAATGCTTAAATTCATTAAAGCTAATAAAATTAAATTAATAAATAATCCGATAAACAAAGGAATTTCAGAGAGCCTCAATTTAGGCATCAAAGCTTCAAAAACACAAGTTGTCTCAATTCTTTGCAGAGATTATTTTCCTGAAAATAAAAGTTGGCTCAGCAACGTCATAAAAAAACTTTATTCAGACGATAAAATAGGATGTGTTGTCTCTCCTATTGTCTGGCCTGTGAAAGCCTGGCAAAAATATCCTTTCCTTATAAGGTTGCTTACATTCAGGCATATTTCAAAACCACAATATGGCGGAGGAAATTACAAAAAAGAAGTATTTGATAAAGTTGGTCTTTTCAATCCCAAAAATTACGCGTTTGCAGGAGAAGATTGTGATATGCATGTTAGAATAAAAAAACAGGGATATAAATTAGAACGCGTAGAAGATAAAATTATTCATGTGCATTATGATAAAAACAGCAAGTTTTCAAGCGCGCTAAAAAAAGAACAGCGTTATGGCGAGGCGCATGGAGCTATTAAAAGAGAATACGGTCTGCTTAGAAGAATAGGGTTATTTGATTTTGAAATACGCATTTTATTTCTGCTTGGATTTTTAATTAGTTTGTTTATTAATCCAATAATAAGTTTATTTTTTCTTTTGCCATTTTTTCTTGCTTCAATAATGCAAACTATTTATCCTTTTATCAGAACAAAATGGCTTCCGGGTTTATTTTTATATCCATTCATCGGAATATTTATATTGATGATCCAGACAATCGGCGCTATAAATGGATTTATCAAAGGCAAACAAAATAAATAAAAAATATTTTTTTTATTATTTTTCTTAACCAACATAAAATAAAATTTTGAAGGCCTGTTTAAATTACACTTAAGAACATCTGCAATTCTTAATCCACAGAGGCATAATCCCCATCCACATTTTCCAACACATATCCTTTTTCTATACTATCAACATAATCTCTTAATTCCATTAATCTTTCTATAGAATGGGGAGAAGGTATCTGGAAATCTGGAACTGGATTCTTAAAATATTCTGCCCAAAAATCTTTTTTGAATATCCCTTGCGCTACCAAGTCTCGATAATATTTTGTATGAGGAGTTGGAGAAAGAATTTGAATATACGGATGTTTTATTCCTAATTCTTTAATTTTTCCCGGCAAAGCATTTAAATATTCATCTGTTTCTAGAGGGGTTCCAACAATGAAAAATCCAAGCACATCAATATTATTTTTATTCATAGTATTACAAAACTCATAAATTCTTTTTTCAGACGAATTTTTTTGGAAAAAATTTGTTAATACATTATCATCTAGTGATTCAATTCCTGCATGAATTCTCTTAAAACCATGCTCATACATTCTTTTTGCTAAGGCGTCATCCATCCTTATCTCTCCTCTACCGCTCCATTCTACTTCAAAATTCCTTTTATCCATCTCATCCAATACTTGATTAAGCCATCCTGCGCTAACGCAAAAGTTGTCATCCAGAATATGAACACTCCTTGCGCCAAGATTATATAAATGCTGCATTTCATCAACAGTCGCTGAGGGGGTTTTTCTTTTCATCTTATGAAATGGCATGTAACAAAAATTACAATGTTGATAGCATCCAACACTACTGATCATATGCAATCTATTTTTAGTTTTGAAAAAAACAAAATCTTTCGGATAATAAGTTTTATAATCATCCACAAAAGTTCTATCGGGGAATTTTATATCTTCAAATTTTGTCTTGTTGCATACTATAATTCCTTTTGGCATTGTCTCTACTGCATCTCTAAATTCTACGTCAACGAGTTGCCCAACTAAAACTGCATCTGCTCCCTGACTTAAAATTAATTCAGGATGTTCATTTGCATGACCTCCAACCACAACTTTATAAGGTACACTAGTTTTTTGAAGAATTTCTTTTAAAGCATAAGCTCTCATGCTCTGGGCAGTAATTCCTAAGACATCTGGTTTTTCTTGCTCAATACGCTGAATAGTCTCTTCAAGTGTGAATCGATCGCTTCTTGCGTCTACGATTTTTACTTCATGTCCCGGTCTAAGATTTGTAGCTAAAGATAAAAGTCCTAAAGGCATATGTTTTGCTGGATCTATTACAGTTTTATAATAATCTGGAGCCCTCCAGTCTTTAGGGCATTTATCATTTGGCATCGTCGCAAACACAATTTTTTTAGATTTAGATGTTGGGGAAACTGATTTATTTTTATCTAAATCTGAAATCCCTAAGGAGAGATGTCCTGCACCATTTATTACCATTTTATTATTCTCTTCAACCATTAGAATTTTTAATAAAATAGTATATTTATATCTTTCGAATTTTTATTTGAATTGCGCTTAATCGTAATTATGTTACATTTACAATTATAATCTTACAGCAAGGAGTTTAAAATGGGCGTGTTAATCATTTTGGACTTAGTTTCTCGTCTATAAGTGAAGTAACAGAGATAATTTTACCGTTGAAAAGAAATAAATTACGGGGTTTAATTATCTTTGTCAGAAACAATTATATTGCTTTAATTTTACAATATCAGAATATATATAAATTTTTAAATGTCATTTGTTTTTTGAAAATTATGGCAGAAATTTTAACCAAAGTTTCAGGAGAAGAATTTATAGTAAAACTATTAGGTGGAGAAAGAGATTTTTCTAAAATATTTCTTGAAGAAAGATTTGATTTAAGCGGGCATGGATCATTTCAAGAATTAAAAACATATTTGAAAACACAAGATTTACAAAAGACGCCTGTTGATATTAGTAATTCCCAATTTCGATATTTAAGAGCAAGAGAATTATATTTGCCCTTCACAGTTGGAAGAAATGTCAATCTCCGAGGCGCTAACTTCGAGAGCGCTAAATTTGATGGCGCTAACTTCGAGAGCGCTAACCTCGGAAATGTTAACTTCAAGGGGGCTAATCTCAAGGACGCTTGCTTCGTTAATGCTGATCTCTGGATTGCTAACTTCAGGAGTGCTAACTTAGAGGGCGCTAACTTCGAGGGGGCCTACCTTAAGGGTTCTTACTTCGGGGGTGCTAATTTCAAAAATGTTAGAAATTTAACAGAAGTGGTTAATTTAGGAAAAGAATATTTATTAGAAAAAAAGTAACTTCAAAAGAAAGATTATAGAGGGGGCTCTGAAAGGAATAAATCGTTTTATAGAAGAAGGCGATTAGTAAAATTCGACACTAAACTAACCTTTCAATAAAGATTTGTATCTCAAAATAAATAAAAAATATTTTTGTTATTATAATTTATTTTTCTGAACCAGCATAAAATAAAATTTTGAAGGTCTATTTAAATTACATTTAATGACGTCTGCAACCCTTAATCCATTTTTTTCAATCATATCATAAAAAACTTCTGGGCTAGAACCTCGACCATTTTCCACAAGAAGTATTGAACCATTTGGTTTTAAATATTTGCTAACATTTGTATAAAAACTTCTATGAATATCCCAATTTTTATCTACATTGATTATAGTTGTTTGGGGCAGATTGGCTTGAGGTTCTGAAAAGTGAGGAGGATTGCCAACTACTAAATCCCATTTTTGATTCGGTATTTGTTTTAAACAATTAGAATGATATGCAAATACTCTATCTTCTAAATTATTTTCTTTTATAGTTTTGTTGCAACATTCAACAGACTCTTTTTCTATATCTGCTAATGTTAATTTTTCACAAATTTTATCTGCTAATAATGAAAAACCAATAAAAGCTGTTCCAGCGCAAAATTCAAATGCGCTATTTACCTTTCCTATTTTTTCTTTTATTATTCTTAAAAATTCAGGATAGCATTCTCTCCCTCCTCCGTCAAGATTTGGTTCATAATGCATTTTTATATTTTTATATTGATAAATCATTTTTATTCGTGTGCGTTTTTTATGGTATTTTTTCTTATTTCATTTAATCTTTCTTCGGTAATGTTCATTCTTTTTATTATTTTTTCTCTTTTATCTGGATTTGTGAAATTTATTCTATCCCATTCATATGCCCTTAAAATCTTCAAAGATTTTGGACTAAATTCTTTTGTTTTTATCCAGCCATCTGACCAAAGATGTCTATCAAACCTAAATCCATCAACAAGATAATCCTTTTCTTTTGCTTGATAATATAGTTCTGTATTTGGAAGAGGGGTTGCAATATTTATTTTAACATAATCTAAATCCATTTCTTCAGCGAATCTAATTGTTTCTCTTATATCGTCCCAAGATTCATTTGGAAATCCAATAATCCATGCAGAAGATAAAAAAATAGATGTAGTTTTTAATTTTTTTATCATTTTTTTTGCATGATCTAATTGAAGAGGTTTATGAATAATTTCGTCTAAAGTTTTTTGAACTCCACTTTCAAATGCACAAGAGACAAAAGAACACCCGCTTCCTTCCATTAATTCTATCAGTTCTTCATCTAATCTAAATAAAGATAAAGACCCCGCGTTCCATTTTAAATTGTATTTTCTATTAATCATTATCTGAAATAAATCTTTTGCTCTTTTTTTATTTATAAGAAGATTATCATCGTCAAAGAGGATTGTTTTTATACCATAATCTCCAATTAATCTTTCTATTTCACTAATAACATTTTCAACACTTCTAAGTCTTGGTCTTCTTCCAGAAATATTTTCAACCTCACAAAAACAGCAACCATAAGGACATCCTCTTGAGGTCAGCACATGGGCATAGGGCATTTCAGTTGCCTGTCCAACTTCTTCCCTTTCTACTCTTGTGGCATAACGCATAAAATCGACCAGATGATATGCAGGAAAAGGAATTTTATCCAAATCTTTAATAAAATCTGTTCTTCCAGTATTTATTATTCTTCCATCTTTTTTAAAAGCTAAACCTTTTGATGGAATATTTCCTTTTCCAGTCAGAAAATCGCAAAAATCTCCAAAGATTTCTTCACCTTCTCCAATAAAGGCATAATCAATATTGGAATCCCCAGCGACAATATTTGGTAATGATGTTGGATGAACTCCCCCCATAACTATCTTAATATTAGGATTAACTTTTTTTGCAATTCCTGCCCCTACAGAGCCCGCAATACCATACTCATTTGTAAGAACAGATATTCCAAGTATACTGGGGTTTTCTCTTTTTATTATATTATAAAACTCTTCTTTTGAAGTATCTTCTAAATTTCCATCAAAAATACTTACATCATATTTATGCTCAATTGTTTTTGCAAGAATACATAAATTAGCAGGCTGAGGAGACCAAGCGGTTCCTTCTTTCCAATCAGTCCATTTAAAATTGGGATACATTAACATTACTTTTTCTTTATTCATCTTTGATCATTTTATTCATCAGAATAATCTATTTATAAAATTTTTTAAGATTATCTATTACTTCTTTAATTTGCCTTTTTTCCATTTCAGGATATATTGGAATAGAAACATTCTGAGAACAAATTAATTCATTTTTAGGCAAAACTATTTGTTCCAATCCCAATCCTTGATGTTTATCCAAGGGTTTAATTACATGAACAAAAACTTCAATTCCATTTTCTCTTAAAAATTTAATTAATTTTTCCTGCTTATCTGTTCTGATAACATAAGAGGTGTAAGTATCAAAATATTTTTCTTTAGAAGGAGCAGGAGGAAGAATTATTGGCAGTGAAGATAATTCTTCGTTATAAATTTCAGCAATTTTTCTTCTTTTTTTTATATATTCATCCAGATGTTTAAATTTAACATTTAATATTGCTGCTTGTAAATTATCAAGACGGGAATTATATCCAACACCTAAAAATTCTCCTTTTATTTTTTGCCCATGATCCCTAAGAACCCTTAATTTTTCCGCTAAATAAACATCATTTGTAGAAATAGCCCCCCCATCTCCTGCGCAACTTAATGTTTTCATTGGATGCAGTGAAAAACATCCTGCCAACCCAAAACTTCCTGCTCTTTTTTTATTATATTTTGCTCCAATAGCTTGAGCAGCGTCTTCAATTATTGGAAGATTATATTTTTTAGATAATTCATTTAGAGGAGCCATATCGCAACATCTTCCATTTAAATGAACAGGCAATATTGCTTTTGTTTTATTGGTAATTTTTTTTTCTACTTGACTAACATCCATATTAAAATCATTCTGTATATCAACAAAAATAGGTTTTGCTCCTCGCCGAATTATTGCAGATATTGGCGCTACAAAAGAATGAGCTACAGTAATAATTTCATCTTTTTTATTTATTCCAATTGCTTCAATTGCAAGATAAAGCGCATCAGTTCCGCTATTTACTCCGATTACTTCCCGAACTCCTAAATAATTTGCTAAATTTTCTTCAAATCTTTTAACATCTTGTCTTAAAATAAAACTTCCTTCACTCATCACCCTTTTAAATTCCACAATTAATTCTTTTTCTAAATTTTTAAATTGTTTTCCAAGATTTATATACGGCACTTTCCAGATCATTTTTAATAAAGAGACAACTCCATTTCTTTTTGATAAGATATATACGGCGGAAATAAAAGACAATCAACAGCATTTGATTCAAAACTATGAATTACATCTTTTTCCAGAGAAGCGATTGGATTTTCATGCAAGTTAAATGAAGTATTGATAAGACACAATTTTCCTGTTTTATTATACCAATGATTTAATAATTCGTATAAAAAGAAATTATCTTCCTTAAAAACTACTTGGGGGCGGACACTGCCGTCGACATGCACTACTGCCGGAGAATTTTTTTTAAATTCCGAAGAGACATCATATGTAATCACCATATGACGAGCTGAAAATTGTGATTTAGAATAATTCACAAGACAACGTTCCGCAAGATTAGAAGCAATAACCGGCGCAAACGGCATAAAATCATTTCTATTTAAACGTGCATTTAAAGAGTCACTTAAAGATTTTGAATCGGGAGTTAGTAAGATGCTTCGATTTCCCAACGCTCTTGGCCCAAATTCTGTTCTTCCCTGCACTAAAGCTATTACTTTTTCCTTAGCTAAAAGCTTGACAACCTCTTCATGCAAATTGATAGGTTTTTCAACTTTAAATTCTTTTTTGCGCAAAGTAGATAAAAGAGCATTATTAGAAATTTTAGGGCCAAGATAAAGAGATTTTATTGGGCTGCTAAGAGTTTTATGTTCATATAATAATTTATGATAGACTGCTCCGGCACATAGACCATCATCTCCCATATTTGGATAAATAAAAACATCATTAACTTTCGGGAGATTTTTAATTTTCTGATTTAATCTTACATTTGAAAACACGCCTCCGGCAAGACAAATATTTTTCAAACCAGTTTTATGAATATTATTTGAAACAATCTTGCAAACAATATCCTCTAATTTTAGTTGAGCGGCTGCTGCCAAATCTTCTTTAGAAAATTTAGAAGCTTCATTTTTTAATCGTTTGGAATAGTTTGTAAAAAAAGGCGTATAAAAATCTCCTGGAAAAGTATGTATTTTTCCATCTTTAACCTCTACCATTTTATCTACTAACTGCTTTGCTAATTTTGGATTTCCGTGCGCAGATAATCCGAGAATTTTTCCTTCGTGCCGTTCTGGTTTGAACCCGCACAAATGAGTTATTCGTCCATAAAAATATCCTAAACTTTCCCAACTAAAAGCGCTATAAATTTTATTAATTCCTTTTGAATTAGCAGCGCTAACTGTAAATGATTCAAAATCTCCCCTTCCATCAGAAGTTATTACAAGCGCTTTCTTAAAAGGAGAGGCCATATATGCGCAGGCCTGATGCGCTTGATGATGAGAGCAAGAATAAATAGGAATTTCTGGAAATATTTTAGATGTTTCTTCATAAAAACTTTTTCTTTTTTTAGAATCAACTTCAGCTTCGATGCTAAGTCTTTCACATATTGCTTTTAAAGATTTAGGGTCCGTAGAATATTCATAAATTCTTTTTATCATTGATGCCACAAAATTTCCTTGTTCAATTCCATTTGAAAAACCATAACAAATAGCGTCTATCTCTTTAGGAAACAATCCTGATTCTTTAAGACACCAATTTATTGAATTATGGGGATAAGCCCTATCTAATTTTATTCCAGTAAACCTTTCCTCATTGACTGCTAATATTAATTTTTCATTTTGAAATAATGCAACCCCGCTAGGACCTCCAGCACAAATTCCCAAAAGATTATTCTTTGCAGCCATTTTCTTTAAAAAATTATAATAAAGAGTTTATGATTTTTCATTTTTTATTTATAAACTTAATTTTTGGGCAAAAATTGTTTAAAAATATTGCTGTGATTAAAAACCATCTTTTTCATCGCTTAAATCGCAATATTCTGAAGTTTGATAAAAATATGTTTTTTATTTTTTAATTATTTGCTATAGAGATAATCTTCTTTAAATTTCTAAAAGTTACTTTCTTAAGAACGTTAGACATTTTAAGGTTCTTTATTTCAGTCGGATAAAAAAATCTTACGCACTGACCTTCAGTAAGTTTAATTTCCTCTTCTGGGACATCTAGTCTTCCAATATAAACTAAAACATTAAGGTCATCTTTTCTAAGATGAAATTTATCAAGATATTGAAAATTATTTATTGAATAATTTATTTCTTCTTTTACTTCTCTTTTAATTCCCTCTAATTCACTTTCTCCATCCTCGACACTACCGCCAATAAATGCCCAACACCCAGGAGCGAGAATTCCGGGTTTATCATCTCTAAGATGAAGAAGAATTTGTTTTTTAGAATTAACTAAAATTGCAATGACTGATTTTTTATATTTTTCCATTTTATATAAAATTAGTTTTAAACATAACGCGGTATTAATTCCATTATTTTAGAATTTTTCTGAATAGTTAGCAATTTCTCAATTCCCTCGCGAATAGAAGTTTTTGTTTCAAATTCTAACAATCTTTTTGCCTTTTCCGAATCTGGCTGAATAAAATATTCTTGATGCGCGTCTTTGGAAATAATTTTAGATGGTGACTGTGTTTCTTCAACTATTATTTTAGCTAGTTCCCTCAGGTTAGTCGAAACTCCAGTACATATTGGGATTGATTCAAAAGGTTTTCCTGACTTTGCGTAATTTATTCCTGCAAAGATTCCTTCAATTACATCATTAATATAAATAAAATCAAATTGCCTTGCAGGATTATCCACTTTGAGTTCCTTGCCAGATTTGGCACTTTCTATCCAGCGCGGTATTAATTTCTCTTTATTATCTTTTGGCGAACCATAAACTGTGCTAAATCTTAATGCAAAAACATTTAAGCCATATTCTCGTGAATATGTTTCTGCGCAAAGTTCAGCAAGATGTTTTGAAACCCCATAAATATTTTTAGGAGGTTCAGTTGTGCTTCCAAGCAAAACCCAGGGTTTTTTCCCAGAAGTTCTTGCAAATTCAAGAACATTTAGAGTGCCCATTAAATTAACATCCACACAGCGAACAGGATTATCAATAGCATCTCTAACTCTGCTTATTGCGCAAAGATGAACAATACCATCAACATCTAAAATGTTTTTTAATGAATCTTTTTGAGTTATATCTCCAGTAAAAAAATCTGTTCCATTATACTTTGAGTCTATAGCATCAAAGATTACTGGTTTGTAATTTTGACTTAAAAGAAATTCAGACAAGTGAGAACCAATGAATCCACTGCCTCCGGTAATTAATATTTTTTTCATAAAATTTTTATGAATATTAGAGTTTTTAATCTTTCTTAATATATATTATCTATATTTAGTTTTTATTTCGGCTACTTTTTCATAAAAACTTTCCAAGTCTTTAATAAGATTACTAATGTTCAATTCTTTTTGAGCTACCTTTATATTTTTCTGAAGTTTTTCATAATCTATTCCCTTTAAAATATTTTTTAGTTCTTTAATATCCTTGTAATCTATACAAATCCCAATTTTATGTTTTTTAACAATATCTGCCATAGCTTGGAGATCATTAGTCATTATTATTGGCAGCCCTGCTTCTAAATAATTATACATTTTATTGCCAATAGAAGTTTTTAGCCATAACGGATTAATTAATTTGTTAAAAAAATCGGAGACTAACCCATAGTGATAATTAGAAATTTCTTTATTCAGTTCATCCGGACTAACCTTATCGTGATAGTGGAAATAGGAATTATTTTTTTCTTCCTTTAAAAAATACTTGTTATTGAGGAGAGATTTTCCATAAATATGTAAATGAATTTTTTGAAAAGTAATTTCTCTTATTATGTTTTTAAATGGATTAATGTAATAATCACTTTCAAGAGGGGGTCCAGCAACGGCAAGATGAATTTCTTTCATATTCTTTTTTTTAGGAACATAAGTCCAATCTTCCAAGCATCCCGGAAGCAAGGCTAAATCAGGAACATTTACCGGATAATCTAAAAGCGTCAACTCTTCTCTGGGACCTTTATGCAATATTCCATCCATCTTTTTAAAATAATACTTTTCAATTTTTTTTAGAAAATTTTCCCGCATACTGAACTTTTTCCTATAAAATGCGAGAATATCATAAGCATAATAAATTTTTGGAACTTTTGCATCAATTAAAAAAAGAGAAAGCCGGGTTAATAAGTCCAGATTATTAACCTGAACAATATATGGATTAAGGGATTTTATTTCTGCAAAGAACTTTGACCATTCTTTACTAAACATTTTTCTAATAAAAAAGAATAAATTTTTGAAATTAATCTTTTGACTTACTTCTAAATTAATAATTTTATCATAACCTGTCCCAAAAAATTTTCTATCAACTTTATTAAAAGAAATTAGAACCGTTTCATATCTTCCACTCTTTCTAAGACCTTTAGCTACCTTATAACCATGTATTGTTGGAAAATATTCTATAAAAACTATTTGTTTTTTCATTGTATCAACGACAAAAATTAAGAGATTTAAAAATATTATTGTGATAATTTGGAAAAAGAGTATATAAAAACATAATAATTCAAGAAAATATAACCTTTAAAAAGCTGATATCTTAAAATTTAAAATGAATTGTTTAAAAGAGTATGACTCCAGATTTGAAGATGCGAGAAAATCTGTTGACAACACTAAAATAGAGAAACTTGCTTTCTTGCTTCAAAAAGCGCGTGATAAACGCAAGCAGATTTTAATTATGGGAAATGGGGGAAGTTCAACAACCGCTTCTCATTTTAGTTTAGATTTAAATAAAAGCACAGTCAAAAATTTAAATGCAATTAATGAAAAAAGATTCAAATCAATGAGTTTAAATGATATCGCAGCGATAACAGCTTATGGAAACGACATTTCCTACGACGAAGTATTTTCACAACAATCAATTAATTATTTGTCTAAAGGCGGACTGGAAATAGTCATTAGCGCAAGTGGAAATTCTCCAAATATTTTAAAGGCAATAAAAACTGCAAAAGATATCGGCGCATATACTTTTGGGTTGCTTGGCTTTGATGGGGGCGAGGCTAAAAATATATTAGACGATTATATTTTAGTTCAAACTGCTAAAAAAGAATATAGGATTGTTGAAGACATTCATCTGCAAATTTGCCATAAAGTTATAGAATGTCTTGAAAAAAGAATATAATTAAATATTAGAAATAATTATTAATCAACGAATATTTAAATGTAAAACAAAATGAAAAAATCAAAATTAGAAAATACCCTTGTAACCGGAGGCGCAGGATTTATAGGAAGTCATTTAGTGGATTATTTGCTAAAAGAAGATTACAAAGTTACAGTTATTGATAATTTTTCTTCCGGCAGAATAGAAAATCTTGCTCAACACAAGAAAAATAAAAATTTAAGAATTGTAAATTCAGATGTTGCTGATTTTAATAAAATCAAAAAATATTTTAACGGAATAGATTATGTTTTTCATCTTGCTGCTCTTGCAGATCTTGTTCCTTCAATAAAAAATCCTTTATCTTACCATCATTCAAATGTAGAAGGAACAATTTCAGTTTTAGAAGCATCCCGCATAAACAATGTAAAGCGTTTTATTTATGCAGCTTCTTCATCTTGCTATGGTATTCCGGACAAATATCCCACCCCCGAAAAAAGTCCAACAAATCCGCAATGTCCTTATGCTCTTACAAAATATTTAGCTGAACAATATGTAATGCATTGGAATAAAGTTTATGACTTGCCTTCTTTATCTTTAAGAATGTTTAATGTTTATGGTCCAAAATCCAGAACTTCCGGGGCTTATGGCGCAGTGTTTGGAGTTTTTTTGGCTCAGAAAATTGCGGGAAAACCTTTTACAATCGTCGGAGATGGAAATCAGACAAGAGATTTCGTATTTGTCAGCGACGTTGTAAAAGCTTATATACTATCAGCAAAATCAGATTTGAAAGGAGAAATTTTTAATGTTGGTTGTGGAGAAAGCCAGAGCATAAATAAATTAGCAAATCTTTTAGGGGGGAAGAAAAAAATTTATATTCCTAAACGGCCTGGAGAGCCAGATAGAACATTGGCAGATATAACTCAGATAAAGAAAAAAATAGGCTGGCAGCCAAAGATTAGTTTTGAAGAAGGAGTTAAAATAATGCTCAACAATATAGACTACTGGAAAACTGCTCCTGTCTGGAATGAAAACTCTATATACAAAGCAACCAAAGATTGGTTTAAATATTTAGACAAAAAATGATAAACAATAAATTAGTAAGTTTAGAAGAGTTACAAAATATAATTTCAAATTTAAAAACAGAAGGAAAAAAAATCGTGCATTGCCATGGCGTTTTTGATTTATTGCACATAGGGCATATTAGACATTTTGAACAAGCAAAAAAATGCGGAGACATACTTATTGTCACTTTAACTCCTGATGAATTTGTAAAAAAAGGCCCCCATAATCCGGTATTTCATCACAATATTAGAACAGAAGTGCTTGCTTCTTTAGATATAGTTGATTATGTTGCTCTCAATAAATGGCCCACTGCAGTGGAAATAATAAAATTTCTCAAACCAAATTTTTATGTCAAGGGCATAGAATACAGAAATATTGAAAATGATTATTCTCAGGGCATAATTGCAGAAGAAAACGCAATAAAAGAAGTTGGCGGACAGTTAAAATTTACTGATGATTTAGTTTTCAGTTCTTCAGCGCTTATCAACCGCTATATGAATGTTTTTACAAAAGAAACGGAAAATTTTCTTATTGAACTTTCCAAAAAATATCATCAGAAAGAAATAATAAATTATATTGAACAGATAAAAAATTTAAAAATATTAGTTATCGGCGAAGCAATCATAGATGAATATTGCTATGGCAAGTCTATTGGAAAAGCTGGCAAAGAACCTATTCTTGCGCTAAAATATCTAAAGACAGAAAAATTTGCCGGCGGCACTCTTGCAATAGCAAATCATTTAGCAGATTTTTGCGACAATGTAACTCTTTTTACACTGCTTGGAGAAATAAATACTCATAAAGATTTTATTGAGGAACATCTGAATAAAAAAATAAAAAGAGCTTTTCATCATAAAAAAGACTCTCCAACTATAGTAAAAAAAAGATTCATTGAAGAAATTCCCGATTTAAAAAAACTTTTAGAATTTTACGAATTTAATGATAATGATCTTGATTATGAACAGACAAAAGAGTTATCTATACATTTAGAAAAAATACTTCCAGATTATGATGTAGTTATTGTTGCAGATTTTGGACATGGAATGTTAAATACTGAATTAATTAACTTAATTATTACAAAATCAAAATTTCTTGCGGTTAATACTCAAGTAAACGCCGGAAATATGGGCTATAATGTTATTTCCAAATATTCCAAAGCGGATTATATTTGTCTTGATGAGCGTGAGTTGCGTTTAGAGTGTTTAAATAAAAAAAGTGAATTAACGGAACTTCTTCCAATTGTAGCAAAAAGAGTTTTTTGCGATAAAATTCTTGTTACTCAGGGCAATCAGGGCTGTATAATTTTCTCTTCAAATAGCATAAAAAAAATACCTGCTTTTTCAAATCATGTTGTGGATACCATGGGTGCCGGAGATGCTTTTCTTTCTATAACTTCTCCGCTTGTGGCCTTAAATGTTCCTCTGGAAATTATAGGTTTTATTGGAAATGCTATCGGCGCATTGAAAGTTAAAACAGTAGGAAACAAAGAACCTATAGAAAAAATTGCGCTTTATAAATATCTTAAATCTTTGATGAGCTGGTAAGATGACACAATTCAAAAATATTTTTATTACGGGAGGGGCGGGTTATGTTGGCAGCGCCCTAGTCCCAAACCTCTTGAAAAAAGATTATAATGTTTCTGTTTATGATTTATATTTGTATGGAGAGATTTTCTCTGATTTAAAAAGCAATCCAAATTTAAATCAAATAAGAGGAGACATCAGAGACAAAAAAAAATTAATAGAATCTGCAAAAAATTCAGACGCGATTCTGCATTTAGCATGTATTTCAAATGATCCAAGCTATGAACTTAATCCTACGCTTGGAAAATCTATAAATTATGATGCTTTTTTTAATGTTTTAGAAGCTGCAGAAAAAAATAATGTTAAAAGAGTTATTTATGTCAGTTCTTCCAGCGTTTATGGAGTGAAAAAAGAAAAAAATGTTACAGAAGAAACTTCTCCTGAACCTTTGACAGATTACTCAAAATACAAACTTGAATGTGAAAAAGTTTTACTAAACTCAAATTTCAATGGTCTAGAATGCGTTATAGCAAGACCTGCAACAGTATGTGGTTATGCTCCGCGTTTAAGAATAGATTTGACTGTAAATATATTGACGCTGAATGCTCTGATAAATAAAAAAATAAAAATTTTTGGAGGAAAACAGCTTAGACCAAATATAAATATAAAAGATATGGTAAAAGCATATGAAATTATTTTGGAAGCGCCAGGAGAAAAAATTAACAAAGAAATCTTTAACATCGGATATCAAAATAAATCTGTAGAGGATATTGCTAAAATAGTAAAAGGTGTTATTGATGATAATTCTCTTGAATTTGAATATCTTCCTACGACAGATATGAGGTCTTATCATATTAATTCTGATAAAATAAAACGCATTTTGAATTTTGAACCAAAATATACATTAGAAAATGCTGTGCAAAGTCTTGTTGAGGCATATAATAACGGCTTGATAAAAGATGGGCTGTCTAATCCATTATATCATAATATTAAACTTATGCAGGAGATTAATTTGAAATGAATAAAAGGATAAAGATAAAGTGAAAAAATGATTTCAATAAAAAATCCAGAAAACTATAAATCTGAAAAAATATTATCTGAAGGAAAAATAATAAAAAAAGTTGAAGAATTTAAAAAATATGGGAAGAAAATTGGGTTATGTGTTGGAGGATATGATTTGCTTCACCCTGGACAGATGATTCATCTTAGATCTGCAAAAGAATTTTGTGATATATTGATAATTGGAATAACTTGTGATAAGTATAATTCAAAAAGAAAAGGAGAAGGCAGGCCAGTATATAATGAACTATTAAGAGCATTTTCTGTTTCACAATTAAGTTGTGTAGATTATGCATTTATATGCAATTATAAAAAAGCTGTAGAAGCAATTAGATTGCTAAAACCAAATTATTACATCAAGGGTCCGGATTATATAAATAAAACAACCCCGGGAATAATCTCTGAAAGAAATACAATTTCAGAAGTGGGTGAAGAGATTAAATACACTGTTGATGAAAAATTATCTACCACTGAGATAATTAATTACATCCAAACCAAAGTGAAGCTTGACAAGGATAAGAAATGGGAGCAAGGATACGAACTCTTGATAATTATTGACAGGGATGGAACAATTATTTACAATGACGATTTTCTTGGGAGGTACGAAACATGGGAGAAAGAGTTAAAAATAAATAAAGAGGTAGTCAGATTTTTAAAATACCTTCAGAATAAGTTTACATCAAAAATCATATGCATCTCTAATCAATCAGGAGTAGCAAGAAAGTTCTTTGATTGCAAAAGAATCAATGAAATTAATAATTTTATTAGTGAAAAATTGAAAGAAGATGATGCTGTGATAGATAATTGGCAGTATTGCCCAGATATCGATATACCTTATGCGAAAAAAAATTCTCATTTAAATTTTAATTATAAGTATGTAAAAGAAAAAACAAAAAGAAAACCATGTACAAAAATGGTTGATGACTCATTAAAAGAATTAAATACAGAACTAAAAGATTTTAAGAGGGTTATTGTAATCGGGAATAGTGAAGATGACAAACAACTGGCAGTTAATCTAAAGGCACCATATATTGATTCGGGCAAAAAAGATTTTAATAAACTAATACAAGAGTCGAATTTCTTATAAAAAACAAAAACAGACAGGACAAGAATAAAAAAATAACAAAATTATTTTTTCAGGATATCCATACACTCAAATGAAAGCAAAAAATAATTAAATTTTGTCTTCTAAAAGTTCTTGCGCCTTACCAAAAATAATTTCTTTTGCTTTTTTCCATAATTTAGAAAGCTTTTCATAATCTTTTTGTTTATTCTCTCTCATTTTATTTACCTCTTCTACAAGTCTATCAAGATTTTTTATTATTTCACGATTTTTATCTGTAACAACTTGTTCATATTCTGCCTGACTAAAGTATGCTTCATATTTAAGAATTGGTCGATTGAGATAAGAATTTTCAGCTAATCTTATCCATCTAAATTCTTCTTTTTTTTCTATTCTTCTAATATAATTATCTATGCTCCCAAATGCTAAAATATAATCTCTGCTTATGCCCGTCTTCTCTAAAATGTTTGGAATTTGTTTCATAAAATTCTGATAAAAGCATAAGTTTTTATAGTTTATTATTTCTGATTATATACTTTAATTATAAAAATGGAAACCGAATTATCTCAATTGCTTGAAGGAAAATATGAGATTAGCAACAATGGTTCTAATCAAACTACAAATTGGGAAAAAATAAAAAGTGATATTGAGCGCATAAAACCTCTGCTAAATTTTGATATAAATCCAAGAGAAAAATTTAATCTCGATACAACAAAAATCGCTTTTCATAAAGATAGGGTAGATGCCTGGTTTAGAGGAGAAAAAATTGCGCCTATTACAATAGATATGGCGCTTACTCAAAAATGCCAATATGCCTGCACTTATTGTTATGCTGGCTTGCAGTTCAATCCAGATTCTCCGGCGACATGGGAGGTTTATTCTAATTTTCTTGATGATTGCGTTGAAATAGGGCATAAAACCGGAGAAGGAGTAAAAGCAATAAGCCTTGTTAGCGATGGTGAAAGCACTTTAAATCCTCATTTTTATGATTTTGTAAAAAAAGGAAAACAAAATGGATTTGATATGGCATCTGGAACTAATGGGCAGGCATTAAAACGCGAGAAACTTGAAGAGCTGCTCTCTGAATTGACATATCTTCGTTTTAATATTTCTGCTGGAGAACCTGAAGCATATGCAAAAATTATGGGGACTAATGAAAAAAATTTTCATAAAGTAATTGATACAATGAAAGAATGCGTCAAAATAAAAAAAGAAAATAATTTTGATGTAACAATCGGAGCGCAAATGGTTTTGCTTCCAGAATGCGCAGATCAAATTATTCCTTTAGCTCTTCTTGGAAGAAATATTGGAATTGATTACACAATTATAAAACACTGCAGTGATGATGAAAATGGCAGGCTTGGAGTTGATTATAATTGGTACAAAACTCCAGAGGCTCTGGGACTCTTAAAAATAGCTGAAGCGCTTTCAACAAAAGATTATTCAACGCAGGCAAAATGGTCAAAAATCAGAACAGGCAGAGATAGAAGATATTCGAAATGTTTTGGACCGCCAATTCTATTACAAACCTCCGGCACATGTCTTGTAGCGCCATGCGGAATGTTTTTTCACACGGATTATAAAAATTTTCATATCGGCAATTTTTCTCAACAACGATTTAAAGATATTTGGGCAAGCGATAGATATTGGGAAGTAATGGGTTATTTAGGTTCGGATAAATTTGATCCAAGACATAGATGCGGGACATTATGTTTGCAAGATAAAGTAAATGAAGTTTTGTTTGATCTTAGGGAAAAAAATATCCCTCTTCAAGATGTTTCTGGAAAAAAAACACCGATGCATGTTAATTTTGTTTAAGAATAAAATTTTCTTATTTCATTTACAACAAGTTCCAATTGCTCTTTTTTAAGTTCGGGATATATTGGCAAACTAAGTATTTTTTTTGTTTGTTCTTCTGTCTTTGGAAAATCTCCTTTTTTATAGCCAAGATATTGAGCTGCTTTTTGCAAATGAATCGGAATTGGATAATGGATTTTTGTTTCAATTCCTTTTTGCAACAAAAACTTTTGTAAATCATCTCTTTTGTTTGCTTGAATTATAAATGTATGATAGACTGCCTCTTCATTTGGTTTATCAAGCGGAACTTTTATAATGTCAGAAAGTTTTTTTTGATAAAATGACGCTATTTCACGCTTTCTTTTTGTCCATTTGTCTAAATATTTCATTTTAACATTAAGCATTGCTGCTTGCAACTCATCCAGTCTTGAATTGAAAGCAAAAAAATCACATTCATCTCTGTTTTTGAGACCATGATTGCGCATTTTTTTTAAATTTTCATAAAGTTGTTTATCTTGAGTTGTTATTATTCCGCTATCTCCATAAGCATTTAAATTCTTAAGCGGATGCAAACTAAAACAACCGGCAATTCCAAAAGAACCTACTTTTTTTCCATTATATTTTGCGCCAACAGCCTGAGCAGCATCTTCAATTAAATAAATTTTATTTTTATCTGAAATTTCTAAAATCTTATCTAAATTTGCAGGTCTTCCAGTAAGATGAACTGGTAGAATTGCTTTTGTTTTTTTTGTTATCGCTTCTTCAATTAAACGAGGATTTATGTTATAATCATCGTCAGCGTCAACAAAAACTGGTTTTGCTCCTGTTGCCGCTATTGCACCAGCAGTTGCGATAAAAGAATTAGGAACGGTTATGACTTCATCTCCAGTTCCAATTCCAAGCGCTTTCATCACTAAAAATAGCGCGCTTGTTCCATCTCCAACTCCAAGAGCATATTTAGTTTGGCAAGATTTAGCAAAATTTTTCTCAAATTTTTCTACTTCTGGACCAAGCACAAAATTGCCGGATTCAAAAACGTTTTCAATAGTCCCAAGCAATTCTTTTTTTATTTTTTTATATTGAAGAGGAAAATTTATATATTTAACTAAGATTTTGTTCATTTGTAGAATTCCTTTATTTTTTTGACAACATATTCCAGCTGTCCTTTTTTTAAATGCTGATGGGCTGGAAGCGTTATTATCGATTTTACCTGCTCTTCAGTTTTTGGAAAATCTCCTTTTTTATAATTAAGATATTTGCTTGCTTCTTGCAAGTGCAATGGAACAGGATAATGAATTTTTGCTTCAATTTCGCTTTTCAATAAAAAATTATAAAGTTCGTCTCTGTTTTCCGCTTTTACAACATAAGTATGATAAACTTGTTTTACATTTCTTGCTCTTTCTGGAATTAGTATTTGAGAAAATTTTGAAAGTTCTTCGTCGTAAAATTTTGCATTTTCAATTCTTTTGTTTGTTATCCAGTCAATATCTTTTATTACATGTAAAGCAACAATTGCCTGCAGAGTATCGAGCCTGCAATTATAAGAGTATATTGCGCATTCGTCCCTGTTTTTGAGCCCATTATTTCTTAGCATGTAAAGTTTGTCTCTGACTTCTTGGGAATTTGTTGTAATAATTCCGCCATCCCCCCAAACATTAATTCCCTTTAATGGATGCAGTGAAAAACATCCTGTAATTCCAAAAGAGCCAGCTTTCTTTTTATTTATTGCAGAATTTATCGCCTGACAAGCATCTTCAATAATTAAAAGATTATGTTTGTTAGCAATTTTTATAATTTCAGGTATTTTAGCTGGACAACCATAAAGATGAACCGGCAAAATTGCTTTTGTTTTTTTTGTTATTGCCTTTTCAATTAAATTAGGATTTATATTATAGTCATCATCAGCGTCAACAAAAACTGGCTTTGCTCCAGCAGTCACAATTGCTTCAACCGTAGAATAAAAAGTATTTGGAACAGTTATAACCTCATCGCCTGATCCAACATTCAAAGCAATAAGACTTAATCTAATCGCATCTGTTCCTGTGCCTACTCCTACCGCATATTTGGTTTGACAAAGTTTTGCAAATTGTTTTTCAAATTCAAAAACCTCTTTCCCAAGAGTAAAATCGCCACTCTTCACTAACTTTTTTATATCTTTAAAAATTGGTTCAGGATTCTTGAATTGTTCTTCTAAATATGAAAATTTTACTTTCATTGTATCACCGACAAAAATTAAGAGATTTAAAAATCTTCTTGTGATAATTTAAAATATATGTTCGAGTATACTGAAATTTTGTAAAAATGATTTAGAAAGATTTAGGGGATGCATCCGAGAAAATAAAGATTATAAAAGCTAAATCTTTAAAAACTTGTACTTAAAATAAGATAAAATGGAAAAAATAACAAAAGAAAAATTAATTGAATTTGAAAATAAAATAAAAAGATTATGGGAAGACGCAAAAATTCCATATCCCGTACATTTTTCGGGTGGAAATGAAGAGCCTTTAATTGAAATTTTTAAAAAGATTAATCCTGAAGACTATGTTTTTTCAAATCACCGTTCTCATTATCATTATTTGCTTAAAGGCGGCTCTCCTGAAAAACTTGAAAAAATGATTTTGAGGGGGGATAGCATGTATGTTTTTGACAAAGAAATTAATTTTTTTACTTCGGCTATTGTTGCTGGAGTGTCTTGCATTGCTGCAGGAACTGCATATGCTTTAAAAAATCAAGGCAGTAAAAGAAAAGTTTGGTGTTTTGGAGGAGATGGTGTGGAAGACGAGGGACATTTTTACGAAGCTGTGAGGTATGTTGATGGATGGGATTTGCCTTGTACATTTATAGTTGAAGATAATGATAGATCTGTTGAAACTCCAAAATCAGATAGATATGGAAAATCAAAAATGGAATGGCCGAAATGCGTTAAGAGATATTCGTATAAATCAACTTCCCTGCATGTAGGAACAGAAAAATTTGTAAATTTTTCGGGAACTGAAATTAAAAATTCATTTTAAAATTAAAAATAAATAATTAACACCATGAAATACAAAGATGCGATAAAAAAATCTATGGAAGAACTTGCAAAGTTGGACAAAGTAAGATTTTTAGGGTATAATATAAATTATGGCTCAAGAGCTTATGGCACTTTAAGCGATATCCCGAAAGAGAAATGCATTGAGACTCCCGTAGCAGAAAATTTAATGATTGGTTTAGCAATTGGAATTTCCTTAGAAGGATATAAACCCCTAGTTTTCTTTGAAAGACATGATTTTATGCTTAATAGCTTAGATGCTATTGTTAATCATTTAGACAAAATTGAAAAAATGTCTTATGGACAATTTAAAACTCCTGTAATTATTAGGGCTACCATTGGTTCAAAAAAACCATTAATGCCAGGAGTACAACACACTCAAAATTATACAGAAATCTTCAAAAAAATTGTTAGTTTTCCAGTTTATGAGCCATTAAATTCAAAACAAATTTTAGAATGTTATAATGAAGTAAAAAAATTTGAAAATCCTGTTTTAATCATAGAAAAAAGAGAATTATATGATTGCGAATAAATTATTTTCTTCTAAAAATAATAAGTCCAAATAAAAAAAGATATCTGCTAATTAATGTTGCAATAATTGCTCCAAAAACTGCAGCTAAATTTCCCATTGGCAACAATGCAACAATTAAAATATAATTTAAGATTATATTCAATATAGCTGTTGAAATTAATAATTTTACCATTTTTCCAGTTTTTCCTATTGAAATATAATAATTTGAATAAACTGCGGCTATAGGTTCCGAAATTATCAATATAGATAATACTCTTAAAAGATTAATAGATAAAGAATACTGCGCGCCATAAATAATTTTAATTATTAACGGCGAAAAAATAAGAGTTATTAAAATTATAATAAAAGAAGCCGGTAAAATCATTTGAATAGATTTTCTAAAACCTCTTTCTAATTTTTTCCCCCTTAATCTAGAAAAAATAGGAAATAAAGCTCCTGAAAAACTTAAAAAACCCATTACGGCCCCTATTAAAGAAAAAGCGGCAGCATAATAACCGATAAATTCTGCGCTAACAAAATGACCAAGTATAATTTTATCAATACTTATAAAAAAAGCTCCAGAAATAGCAGTTGCAGTTAAAGGCAATATAAATTTATTTATTTGTTTTTTTTGTTTTTTATCTAATTCTTTTCCCAATAAAATTGGCTTTTTAATAAATAAAAAGATTAAAGCAATCAAATAACAAAAAGAAAGTCCTAAAATAATATTTAACAATAATATATTATCAGAAAATTTTAAAGAAAAAACTATAATTAAAGGAATAATGATTAATCTTGATACTTGAAAAATAGATTCCATTACTAAAGATTTTTTAAAATTATTAAATGATTGGTAAATTGATCCAAAAAAACCCAAAAAACTCGTTATGAAAAGATATAGCCCTCCAGCTAAAAGAGCATAAAAAATTGGCTTATTATAATAGAGATTTGCTATCCAATAGGATGATAAAATTAAAATTAAAGAAGCAAATAAAGTTAAGAGAAATTTTATCTTTAATAAATAATTGTAATAACCTCGAGTATTTGGTTTCTTTTTAGCAAGTTCTTTTGAAAGAAATCTAATTAAAGTTGAACTAATTCCCAAATCCGAAATAACTGCAAAAATCCCTATGGTTGTAAGAGCAAGAGAGTATAATCCAAAAAGTTCCGGCATTAATAATCTCGCAATTATTATTGTAAATATTATTGCGCCTATTTTTTGAACAAGAGTTGTTGAAAAACTATATGTACTATTTTTAATTGCCTGACCAGTATTTCCGGAAAAATCTCTTTTCCAAAATCTTCTATAAATATTTTTTATGTCTTTTTCTTCTTCTTTAATAAACACTCTTCCTTTTTTTAACATAAAAAGAATTAAGTTCTTAACTTTATAAAATCATACACTAAAGAAAAATTAAAATTTTTCATTAATTTTTTTAACAAAATCAAAAATTAAAGAAACTTTAGCAATTCTAAACCCATAATAAATCTGTTCAACTATATCCAAAAATAAATGAAAACTAAATCCAATAAAAATAAATAAAAAGATTTTATTTACGAAAATTCCAAGAATAAAAATAATTAATAAAACTTCTATTCCATGAAAAAGGTACATTAAAGGATTTGCAATTTTTGTTCTTTTTTCTTCCAAACTTTTTGCAAGTAATTTTTTTCTCTGTTCAAAAAAAGAATTATATGCTTTGTTAATGCTGAAAATTTTATTTTTAAAAACATAATACAAATAGTGGTCAACATCAATTAAAACTGAAGACGCAAAGATTATTAAAAATCCCAACAGACTAATAAAAGGAAAAAATATAAATAAAACTAATGAAAACAAAAATCCTAAAACAAGATGATATTTTGGAAGCATTTTATTTATTTATTATCTCCAAAAATTTATCATAAGAATTTACTCTTTGACCATTCCAATCTTGATTCCAAGGCTGGTTAAAACAAATTGGAATGCTATTTCTCACCATAGATATTCTCTGTAAATTTTTAGTATAGTCGTCAAGTAAATAATCGCCTTTAAATTTTGATTTATCTTTTGTGAATAGAATACAATCGTGAGGTAACTCATTTTTATTTATCCATTTAATTGTCAAGTATTCTAAATTTTTATTTGGCTGATGGGTTACAAAAACCAATTCATCATCTTTATGTAATTTTTTTAAAAATTCTTTTGCTTCAGGATATACTTGCGCTTCAGTATAAATTTCTTCTGCATGAACCTCAAAACCAAATTTATAAATTTCTTTTCCTATTGGAAACCAACAACCAACATCATAAGTATCATTTCTAATTTGTTTATGTACGGGATTTTCCCTAAAATATATTTCAGAAAGTTTACCGGCCCAATTCCTAATTACTCCATCTATATCTATGCCAATTTTCATTTCTTCTTAAAATTATTATTCCTTGATGTTGCTCCCGGAATTTCCAACCAGTCTTTATTTTTTCTTATTTTTTCATTCAATCTCCAAATCTCCTCAAGTAAATAAGGCCGATACATTTTTTCTCTTGACAGATAAATAAGAGCATTAAGATCTTTTGGAAAACATTTTCCTCCAAAACCAAACTCTCCGTCCGGACCAGGAACATCAATATTTCTGGCAATTCTCTTATCTAATAAAATAGTTTCCTTTATTTTATTGTAATCTATCCCGGAAGATTTGCAAATCTGATAAATTTCATTCGCTAAAGCAACTTGCCCGGCAAGCATAACGTTTGAAGCATATTTTATCATTTCTGCAGTTTTTCTATCGACAAAAATATATTTCGCTTTTGGAAAAAGAGGCCTATAAATTTCTTCTACTTTTTTGCAGTCTTTTTTCCTGTTTGCTCCAATGATGATTCTATCCGTATTTTTCATATCTTCTAACGCATGTTTTTCTCTTAAAAATTCCGGATTGAATACAAAATTAAATGGATATTTTTTCTCCAACTTATCTGTTGTTCCTGAAACTGCTGTTGATCTTATGACGACTAAAGGTCTTGGCTCAGAAGTATTCTCTAAAAGAGTCTCTAAAGAATTATTAATTGAAGAATAATCAATTTCTCCGCTCGGCTTCATTGGAGTTGGGACAGAAATGAAAACGGCTTCAGATTTTTTTAAAATTGAAGGATTTGTATATGGTTTTTTGTATTTATCATAAGGAAAAATTTCATGAACTTTTTCTAAAACTTTTGCGGTCGTTCCTCCAACAAAACCCATTCCAATTATACCTATTTTCATAATAAAGAAATAGACAATTCTTTTTTAAAGATTATTGCAATTGAAATTATTCTTCAATCTTTTTGACAATATCTGTAAAAGCCGGCCTTGTTATTAAAATTCCAATTGTAATTCCGATTATTGTCGTTATTGCGAAACCTTTTAACAATCCTGCGCCCGCCCATAAAAGCGGAAGCAAAGAAACCAGCGCTGTAAAATAAGCGCTTAAAATAATTGTAAAAGCCCTCTTTAATTTTTCTTTTACGCTTAAAACAACTTTTATTCTTGACTCGTCTAAAATAATAATTTGCTGGTCAATTCCGGTTCCGACTGTTGCCAAGATTCCTGCAATGCTCAGCAAATCTAAATTCCAATCAATCATTGATGCGATTCCTAAAATAATTATGATCTCTGAAAAGCTCGTCAATAACAGCGCCATTGATTCTTTGAATTTTCTATATCTGATAAAAATTACAATCGCAACTGCAAGCAAAGCGCCCAATCCCGCCAGCAGAATAATTTTTATAAATTGTTTTCCTAAAATAGGCGAGATTGTATCTAATTTAACAATTTCTAATTTATATGGCAAGCTTCCAGTTATTAAAATGGTCTGCAATTTATTCATATTTTCTTCTGCTGCAGCATATGCCTCTTCCTGCGTCGCTCCAATTCCTGACCCTGAAATAGAAATTTGCGTTGTAACGCGCCCCTGAAGGTCTTTGCTGATTAATAGTGTGTCAACAAGTTTATCGTCGACGTAAAGGTCAAGAGGTTTGGAAAGATACTCGGGAACTGATTCATTTATTCCTAATTTTTTTGTAATCTCTGCATGTTTTTCTGCTGCAACATTGCTTAAATAAACTGAAAATTGAAAATTGCAGACGCTTCCGCCATTGGCATCGCTGCAGGCAGTTATTGCCGCGCAGGTTGCATCATTTCTGCAGACAGATGCCACATCTCTTTCTCCGCCGATAAAGACAGTTTCATTTCCAATTTTTGCTTCAAATTTTCCCTGCTGTTCAATTAATTGTTTTAGGCCTTTTTGAGTCGCGCCCGGAATCTCAATAAGCATAAAATGATTTCCGGCTAAATCTGAAACGGGTCTTACTTCTATAGCTGAAATTCCATAAACATCAAAACGATTTTTTGTAATCGCGACCAAGTCGTTTACTTCTTCTGTTGAAAGTTCTTTATCCTTAGCCTGAACTAATGCTCTTGCTCCTCCGGAAATATCCAACCCCGCCTTAAGCTTAGTTTTTGGAATATTTGAAAAGGTTATTTCCGGAACTTGTTTGGAAAAGAAAATTATTTCAGAATCTTTTGTCTGGATAATTGTTTTAATATCTAAATCAGAAGGATATTTTTCCTGAATAATTTTTGAAAAATCATCAATAGTTTCAACTGATTTGCCGTCTATTGCGGTTATTATCTGCCCCTGTCTTAATCCCTGCTCAAAGGCGCTGGAATTTTGTTCAACACTTGTAATTAAAATTCCTTTTTCCAAAAAAGAAGGAGGTAATCCAAAAATTGAAATCAAGGATAATATTAAAACAATTATTAAAACCCAGATTCTGAAAGTTAATTTAGCCATGTTTGCTTTTCATATACCATTTAATTATTGAAACATTTGTAACCCAGGTGTTAAATATATCAAATGTTAAACCAATTGCCAGGATAGTAAAAATTTGGGCAAGGACGCTTGAAAATGATTTCACAATAAACAACGCCACTAACACCGAGAATAAAGCTGTGAGAGTCATTGTCATTCCTGTTTTAAAAGAATCAAAAATTTTTTTGTTTAGTGAATCACCTTCGCGTTTTAAAACTCTTGATGTCAGCAAAATATCCGTATCTACCGAATATCCAATTAACATTAAAAAGGCGACGATGCCTGCAGTTGAAACTTCAATGCCAAGAAGATTAACTGCAACTAAAGTCATTAAAATATCCGCAAAAGCAGCAGCTATTACAGCAACAGACGGCACAAATGTCCTAAAAATTATAAAAATAACGAGCCCCATAGCAACAAACGCGACTAAAATTGCAATTAATAATTGTTTATAGAACCCCTGGCTTAAACTTGAGCCGGTAAATTCAAAACTGCTGTTCTCGTCGGTTAATTCATATTTTAAATAATCTTCTAAAACTTTTTTTGTTTCATCAGCGCCGGAAGTTGTTTCAATAATTACCGCTTTTTGTTCTTTAGTAATTAAATCATAAACTTCCCGAACATTTACATCCCGCAATTTATCCTGCAATCCTTGCTTTAATTCAAGAACCTCTAAAAAGAATTAAAATTGCGGGAATTATTAATAAAATTTTGTAATATTTATCATGCCAATTTTTATTCTGAATATTTGTGTTCTGTTCTGATTCCATTAAAAGAGATAATAAAGAATGCTTTTAAAATTATTTGTTGTTTATGGAAAACAAAAAAGATTAAATAGTTATTCTTGAATAATCAAATTCTATCTTTTGGCTAATCCTTGTTTTGTTTTTGTTTATTTTCTATCAAATATTTAATTGCAGATGTAAAGAATCTTGCATTTTTTATTGAGGTTTCTGCAAATGGTTTGTTTGCATTTGCATTGATATTGTAAGTGAATCTTCCCCTGTTTCTTTTCTCATCAAAAAATATTTTTAAAAGAGTTTCTGCTTTGCTTGATTCTTCCTCGTAAATTTCAGCCAACTGCTTATCTAAATTTTTAGATTCAATTATTTTCTTAAACTCTTCATATGTTTTTTTATGTTCTTTTGGAGTTTTTGTTTTGATTCCCAAGGATAAAAGAAATGCTTTTGCAGAATAGAATATTGCATAATAGCTCTCAGATATGACGTTATTAAAAAAGGTTTTATTCGGACTAATCCCTAATTTAACTTTTATTTCATCATTTGTTGAAAGCGAAAAATTAGCATTAGCTAAAACAAGTTCATTTTCTGCTCTGTCAAGATAACCTTTAACCATTATATCCATTTTCTATTGCCTCCTTGACTAATTCATAAAACATTTGCGCATTTTTTAAGATTATCTTATTTTTTACAATTTCTTTTCCGTAATTCCCTTCTTTGCTTCTAAGCATTTCTAAAAAGTCTTTTTTTCTTAAAACATATAAATGAATTTGGGGGACAAAAAGCATAGTCATATTTTCAACTAATTTCTGAACAGAAACAACATTTTCTTTTTCCGGAATAATTATGACTAAATCCATATCTGACTTTTTATTAAAATTTCCTTTAGCATAGCTCCCGGTTACTACGATGAGGAAATCTGAAATCTCTTTAATATTTATAATATTTGAGTAATTGGGAATTTTATCCGCTTCTTTTTCATCTAAAAAACTTAAAAGTAAAATAGATTCCCTTGATAATTTCAAACTTATTAAATTAGTATTTCCAATTTTTTCCAAACCCAAAATATTTTTTTTATTTAGTTTATCAACCGCTTCATAAACTCTCTGATAAGATTTGCTGTTAATTTTTCTCATTATTTCTCTTATACTAATTTTTAGAAAAATATTTTTTTTATATAACTTCAATATTTTTAGCTCATTTTTTGCAAGTATTTCCATTTTGAGATAATATTATCTCATTTATGAGATATATAAACTTTTTGATTCTGAATTCATAAAAACAAAAAGATTAAATAGTTATTTTTTATTAAGAGAATATGAACCGGATAAAGAGATTGTTTAAGAAAAAGATTGAGGGAGATGAGTTAGATGAGTTAATTTTTGCTCTCGAAAAATCCAAAGAATTTTATAAAAATGTTTTTTCTCACATAATGGATAAGTATACTGATGTTGCTTATGGAAAGTTAGATACTAAAAAAGAGAAAAAAGGAATATCTTTTGAATTATATCTAACTGAAACCCATTTTCTTAAAGGAGATTATAAAAATCCAATCAAAAAAACATTTTCCTACGAAGAAATAGAAAAAAATCCAATTCTCAAAAAATATATCAAACATAAAGGCTTAGAAAGCTCTCTCTCAATAATTTCAATCGCTTCTGTTTTAGCAAGCGCGTTTTTTCTTTCAAATAATATAACGGGAAATGCGATTCTTACAGCAACGCCAAATTCTTCTGGTATTATCGGAGCAGGGCTTTTTGTTTTAGGGTTAGTTAGTTTTGTGATTGCGAGAAATATTTAGAAATTGCTCGTTGCTTTCGCAACTCGGATTTATTTAAAATGTCATCCTAAACAGCATGAAAATCTTTTCTCAATTCATCAATTGATTTCTCAAAAAGCGCTTCCAGAGAAATCTGTCCAAAACTTTCCAACTTAATTATTAATTCAGAATTTTCCTTCATCTCCGGTTTTTCGCCAGCTTTTTCAGCGATGCCTGCGCAAACATCCGAGATTTCTTCTTCTCCGTCGTCAATAATGATGATTTGATTTCCGCTTTCTTTTATATTTGCATTAGGGCAAATCTTTTTAATTTTGTCTTTAAATTTCTTGTCTATTTTTAATTCAGCAATATTTCTAAAAAACATTAATCCCGGAGAAAATTTAGCGTGTTCGAAACCTCTTCCAGATTTCAGTGTTGCTTTTATTTCTAATTCCTGACCTTTGTCCAGCAGAGTAATTGGAATTTTATCATAAACAACTTCCGCATCCCCTTTTAATTCACCTGAATAAACAATTCCTTCTTTTTTTGAGTCTAATTTTATTTTTCCGGTTTGTTTTTTTGCTTTCAGCGGAATCAGTCCAATCCTATGCGCAAGAGTTTCATCGTATAATGCAGAATCGTTTTTTGAAATCTCCACTTCATCGACGGCAACAATTGGTATCTGGCTTATATATCTCCTGATTGCATTTGCCAGACTATTATCAACTTCTGCTGAAAAAATTAATTTATCTGTTTTTTTCTTTATTAGTTTCATATTAATATTTATTGAAATTGTTTTTTAAAACTATTTATTTAAGGTCTCCTGCCCCTTCTGCCGCCTTTAATCTTTGGACCTCCGCGCGGGATTCTTGTAGTATCAAGAATGTTAATTATTTTGAATCCTTCTCTGGACAAACTTTTTACTATTGCATTTGCGCCGGGTCCGGGAGCAGGATTTCCTGTTTTCGCCCGAACCCTTAAATATAAGTTTTTAATTTTCTCTTCTTTCATTTTCTCAGAAATTCTTTTAGCAATAAACATTGCAATAGTCGGGTTTGCTTTTAACCTGTCCTGCTTGGTAATCATTCCTCCTGAAATTTTTATAATTGTTCTGCCAGACATATCTGTGACGTGAACAATTGTATTATTATAAGAAGTATAAACATGAACAATCGCTTCTATTTCTTTAACTTTATGTATTTTTGTCCCGCTTACGCCGTCATCTTCAGAATCTAAACTTATTTCCTGAATATTTTCATCAGCTTCAATATTTTTTTCTTTTGGCGAATCTATATTCTCTTCTGAAATTTTTTGCTGGGTTTTTATTTTTTTATTTTCCATATTTAAGATTCTGCTTCTATTTTATTTTCTGAAACTTCTTTTTTAAACTGCGGTTTTTGTTTTTCCTTAATTGTGATTTTATTTTCTAGTTCAACAGGAACAAGATATGAAGGTTTGTTAAGAACTTTCCCGTCAACTAAAACTTTTCTGTGGACAATTTTTTGTCTTGCTTCTTTTATTGTATTTGCAAGCTTTTTTTTAAAAACAACTGTTTGCAGCCGCCTTTCTAAATAATTTTTGGTGTCTAAAGCAAAAGCGTCTGTAAGCGAGTCCGCTTTTATGCCTATCTCTCTTAATTGATCAAATAAAACTTTCTGTTTTTCGGGAGAACTTTTGATTAATTTTCTGGCTTTCTCCCTAACTAATTTAACTTTTGCTGCAGCTTTCCAAATTTCCTTTTTATTTTTTAAGCCAAATTCTTCCGTAATTTTTTTTTCTTCATCAATTCTTAGTTTATCAAAAGGTTTTTTTGGATTTGAATATAATTTATGTTTGCGTTTCATTTGGCAAATTTCCTGTTTAATTTGACCGCGCTTGGGCAAATTTGTCGAAAAGTTTCCTGCTTTTCGTTCCCATTTGACGAATGCGTCAAAAAATTTATTTTTTGTTCATTTTTCATTTTTTATTTTATTTCTTTTTAATTCCTGCCCCTCTTGATCTGTTTTTTCTAAAATGGGCTCTTGTTCTCTGGCCTCTTACAGGAAGCCCGGCAACGTGCCTGTATCCTTTATAGGATTTTATTTTTTTCATTCTTTTAATATCAAATTCTTTTCTTAATTCCAAATTAGAGCCGATTAAATGCCCGTCTTCGCCGGTTTCAAAATCTTTTTGCCTGTTTTTCAAAAATTTTGGAATTTCCGGAGCTTTTAAAAATTCTTCAAGTTTTTTTATTTCAGATTCTGAAAGAGATTCTATTTTTCTATTTTTATCAAATCCTAACTTTTTGCAGACAGCATTTGACAAACTCCATGAAATTCCTTTTATTTTTGTTAATCCCGGATAAAGTTTCATTCTTCCTTCTATATCTTTCTGCATAATTCTGATAATTCTTCCGCGATCTTCCAGTTCAAATTTTTGCGGGATTTTTTTTACAGCTTCTTTCTTATCTTTAGGATTTGGATAATGAGGATTATCTTTAGTTTTTTGTTTTTGTTCTGCCATTTTATTTTTATTTTACAAAAAGGTTGTGTCTTTCTTCTTCGGTTAATTCTTTGAACATTCTTTTTTCAATTGCTTTTTTAGGGTCGGGCAAATTTGAAATTCTTTTTTTCATATCTTCAAATGATTCAAATTGCTTTTCTTGTCTTTGCTTGATTATTTCTTTCATATGTTTTTTTCCTAATCCGGGAAGCAATTCTATTTGATGGAATCTTTTATTAATTGCTTCTGACTTGTTAAAAAAATTCACAAATTCTTGTTCTTTTTTTTCAACAACCTTCTTTATAAATTCTCCTAATTGCTGTTTTGCAGATTCGGTTAATTTTTCTTTTGGCAATTTTCCAAGAATATAATATATTTTATCTCTCTTTGCAGGACCAATATACACTGCTTCGCCGGGCTCTAATAAAACTCCTCTTCTTGGAGCAAGTTCCAGAAGTGTATAATTATTTTCCCCTATAGCCTGGGCTAGCGGCATCATTTTTTTCTCCAATGGATACCCATTTGGCAGATATTCTAAGATTATTGCTGTTTCTTCTTTCATTTTGATTATTATTCAAATTGCTTAACGATGTCAAGTATTTTATTTGCCTCATTTTCGTCTAAACTTATATCGGTAAATATTTTATTTATTTCTTCTAAATTAGCAGGCATAATGTCTATTACTTTTGAAATATTTTTTGCATTTAGCTTCATTAAATTCAAATCTTCTAATTTTTTCCTAAAATCTTTTGCCTGTTTTGCGTTTAATTCTGTAAATTTGTTAATAAAACTTTTTAGAGTTTCATGTTCTTTTCCAAGATATTCTTTTGATTCTGATGCGCTTAATGGCGCGCTTTTTATTATCATTGTAAAGATTTAACCGCATTTATTTTCTTTAAATGCAAGGGATTAATTATAAATTTTTTCTCTTTTTCCAAATCATTTATGCTGACAACAAATGAATTTCCGCGTCTTTCTTCAATAACTCCGCATCGTCCCTGAATCCTTTTAGGAAAACTCATGGGTCTTGCTTTTTCTATAACAACTGAAACAGAATCTCCCGCTTTAAAATCCTGAAAAGCCCTGCTAAAACTGATTTTTCCGGCTTCTCTTATATTTTTTCGTTTTACCATTTTAATATTCTATAAATACCAAAAAAAGACTAATTTAAAAATCTATCCTTTAGAAAAAAGAATTTAACTGCTAAATTTTGTCCTCTGGAAGAGTGTGTTCAATGCCTAAATCTCCTTTTGCATCTGCTTGATTCATGCCCTGAAGAATTGCATTAAACATTCTTTCGCCCCAAACGCCGACTCCGCATTTATTGCAAACATCTACCGCTCTTTTATCCTGAATATCCTGCCGACAATAAACACATCTTTTTATCATCTTCTTTTTTATTAAAAATTAATATTTAAATTCTTTTTAAATATTTGCATGAATAAGGAATATAATTTAAATAATTTTGCAAATCAAAAGCTTTAAAAAAGAATTTAGAGAGATAATAATATGATAATACCTGTGAGATGTTTTGGATGTGGAAAGCCAGTTGGTCAGTTGTGGGAGCAATTCAAACAGAGAGTTGCATCCGGAGAAAACCAAAAAAAAGTTCTTGATGAACTTGGATTGGAAAGAATGTGCTGTCGCTCGGTATTTTTGGGGCAAACAGATACTATTGAATTAGTAAGCAAGTTTAAGAAAAGTTAAAATTTTATTTTATAGTTTTCCATAAATAATCAAAATATTTTCTATAATTTTTTGCAAGTTCTTTATGTTTGATTACAAACGCGAGAGGCTTTTCTAACCATAATATATTTGCGACATAATCTCCATAAATATAAATTACATTTAATCCGCTTAATATTTTTGGAAGAACTTTATATTCATAATATTTTGACTTTGTGATTGATTTTTCTTTTGCTTCATGAACAAGAAGCAATTTCCACTTGCATTTTAATTTTTCTCTTTTTTTGTTATATTGGGGCCAAAAATATGGAAGCCGATTTTCAACATCCCCAGTTGCTCCAATCATTAATATTTCTTTATAATTCAGGCAATCTTTTAGAATTGTTTTAATTCCTTCTTCTCCTCTGTAAATCTCTGCTTCAATTTCAGGCGTTAGAGAATTAAATTTCTCGGTTAATTCCGGGATGATTTTTTGAATTGCGGTTTTCTTTTCTTCAATTCTTGATTTTTGTTCTTCTATATAATTAAGGAGATTTTTAGGGTTTTTTGCCTGGAAAAATTTAATTTTATTTTCCTTGACATATGTTGCTAATCCTTTACTAATGAGTTTATTTAAAGCATCATATAAATTTTTTCTATGTATCCCCGTTTCATCAAATATTTTTCCAGCAGATGTTGCGCCAAGAGAAAGCAATGCCACATAAATCTTTATTTCGGTTTCTGTTAAGCCAATTTCTTTGAGTAATTTTACTTCCATTAAAGAATATTTTATTTTGATTATATAAATATTATGGTAGTAATAAGATACCCTAAAGATATAAGAACCATATTATTATTACTTTATCATGACAAACAATAAAGAAGATAAAATGATAAAACAAAATAAAAAATTAAAAATCAAGAATGAACAGCTTAGCTGTGATTTTACAATTAAATTTAAAGGAGGAAAGAAATAAAATGACAAACGAACGAGAAATTTCAGACATGGTTGAAAGATATATTGCTTACTCTAAGCCAAAAGTAAATATTTTTACAAAATACTTGGTTATAAAAAAGATATCCGCTATTTTTAAAGAAAAGTATAAAATGGAAGAAGATGTAGGTTTTGCTGGCTTGGGTTTTGGTTTTCTATATAATAAAGAAACAGCGAATAAAATCAAAAGTAAATTAGGAGACCCGCAGAATTTATCAGAACTTGAAAAACAAATCTACGGATTCTATGATGGATTAAAAAATAAGAAAATTAGAAATGTTCTCTTCGCGGCCGATAAAATTTACATGGAAAGTTATAATGCAGGTCATGAACTCCCAAAATAGAATTACAAATTAGTAAATTAAATAAAAAAATATTGTCGAATCTTTTTAATTCCCCACCTATTTATTTTTCCGCAATTTAAACATTCAACTGATTTTATTCCATTTTTTATTCTAATTTTTTCATTTCCAGAATAAGGCGTTACTAACGCAGGCAGCGTAATCGCCTTGACTTCTGAGTTCGGAATGAGATCAGGTATGACACGATTACTAAGACCGTCTTCAAAAAATCAGAGATTTTAATACTTTTAAAACTTTCTAAGAGCCGGTTTGCTTTATTCTTTGCAAAGCAATTTCCGCAGATTCGGCAATTTCTAACTCGGGGGAATTAATATATCTTTTAATAAAAGGAATAAATTCTTTTTTCCCTAAAGTTGCCAACGCTAAAATTGCTTCATGTCTGACAAAAATATTTTCATCTTCTTCAATTGCTTTCATTAAATATTTAGATGCAAGTTTTGGATTGCAGGATTCTCCTAGGGAAAAAGCAATTTCATGCCTCACAATCGGAGAGGGTTCGCTAAATAATGCTTTTCCCATTATTTTAACAGATTCGTCGTCGCCCGCATTTTCTAAGTGAAATGCTGCCTGAATTCTTTCTTCCTTTGTCAGGGTTAAATCCAAAATTATTTCCAGCCAATTTTTTTTCATGGTTAAATCCAAAATTATTTCCAGCCAATTTTTTTTCATGATAAAAAATAAAATTCATGCTTTATATTTTTTATGGTAAGTTTTAAAATGTTATTGAACTTAATTTTTTTAAGTGGATGTGCCGAAGAACTCGCACCCACGTTTGAGATAAAAGTTTTACCTTCGGGATAAAATCAAACGTAAATGCTCGGGTCAAACTAGTTTTCCCACTCCGCGAAATAAAATCAATAACTTTAAAATGTCTTTGAATTTTTTATTTTTAAGTGGGTGTGCCGGAGCGGTCAAACGGGTCAGACTCAAAATCTGATAGCTTAGTGCTTACCTAGGTTCGAATCCTAGCACCCACATTTACAAAATAATTTATAAAAATGAATTTCTTACATAAAAAATATTTTTTGCCCGGGTAGCTCAGCTTGGATAGAGCGAAAGGTTCCTAACCTTTAGGTCGTAGGTTCAAATCCTATCTCGGGCATTTTGCGCTGTTGTTAAACAGCATTTAAATTTTTGATTTGAACCTTGGTGTCAAATCCCGAGCGACTTCGCGGAGGACAAAATTTTACAAATAATAAAATTAAATTACCGAGCGGGGTCGGGAGCAGTCTCGGGCATCAGAAAATTTATATATCCCAAATATTAACAATAGTTAAGATAAAATGTTCAAACTGCCAAATTTGCCTTACTCTTTTGATGCATTAGAGCCGTATATAGACGCTAAAACGATGGAAATTCATCACAATAAACATCATCAGACTTATGTTGATAAATTAAATGAAGCTATTAAAGGAACAGAATTTGAAAATATTGAAATAAATGAATTGCTTAAAAATATAAATAAAATTCCGCAGGAAAAAAAGCAGGCAGTTATTAATCACGGGGGAGGACATGCAAATCATTCTTTGTTTTGGGAGATAATGACTTCTGATGCAAAGAAAAGAGAGTTTAAAGGAAAAATTGCGGAAGAAATAAAAAAAACATTTGGAAATTTTGATGAATTTAAAAAACAATTTACAGATGCTGCTTTGAAAGTTTTTGGAAGCGGATGGGCTTGGTTAGTTATAAACAGCAACGGAAAATTAGAAATTATTTTCACAAAAAATCAGGACTCTCCATTGATGAATAATTTGAAGCCGATTTTAGGATTAGATGTTTGGGAACATGCATATTATTTAAAATATCAAAACCGAAGACCAGAATATATAGAAAATTGGTGGAATGTTATAAATTGGAAAAAAGTTGAACAATTTTTTAAAGAAGCGAATAAAAAATAATTAAAATGAAAGCAAAACAAATACAAAAAATAACAAAAAATATGCTCATTGCAGAAATTCTTGCAGAAAACCCGGAAAAAGCGCAATTGCTCTCAGAAATTATGATTGATTTTGGAATTCATTGTGTTGGTTGCGGAGCGTCAAGTTTTGAAACATTAGAGCAAGGAGTTTTAGGGCACGGATATTCAGAAGATGATTTAAACAAGCTTGTTAAACAGATAAATGAGCTCTTAGAAGAAAATTCAAAATCTACTGGGCCTAAAAATATAAAAAATTTTTCATTAAATTTTACAAAAACAGCGATAGAAAAAATAAAACAGATAATGAAACAGGAAAAAAGAAAAAACGCAATTTTAAGAATTTCAGTTCTTTCTGGAGGATGTTCCGGTTCTGTCTACAATCTTGAAATAATAAACAAACTAATAAAATCAGATTTAAATTTTAAAAAATCCGGGATAAATGTTTCAGTGGATAAAAAGGGGATGGAAAAGTTGGATGGTGTTGAAATTGATTTTGTGGATAATTTAAACGAATCCGGATTTAAATTTAATAATCCAAATTCCAAAAAAGAATGCGGGTGCGGGAAAAGTTTTAATTAGCCATAATTCTGAATATAAATAAAATGTATAGCTTAGAATTAGAAAAAATTATTCAAGAAATAAAAAAAAGCGCGTCAAAGCAGGTTTTAATTCAATTACCTGATGGTTTGAAAAAAGGCTCAAATGAAATAGTTGATTTTATTGAAAGTAAAACAAATGCAAAAGCGTTTATCTGGTTTGGAGATTGTTACGGGGCTTGTGACTTACCTTTAGGAATGGACATTCTGGGAATTGATTTGATAATTCAGTGGGGACACAATAAATTCAACAAAGAGGAATGGTAAAAAATGCCAAGATTATTATTAATAGATGCTAAATGGAAAGGAAAAATCTTTTTAACAAACAATCTTAAAAAATATCTTAAAGAAAAAAATATTAAATCTATTGCGCTTTTTGCTTCTGTGCAATTTACAAATTTAAATGATTTTATTAAAGAACTGGAAAAAAATAAGATTAAAGTTAATATTACAAAAGCAAAGAGAACAAATAAAAATATGCAAATTTTGGGATGTGATTGCGATGGGGATTCTTTTAAAGACCAAATAATTAAAAATTCTGATTTAATTTTATATGTTGGCGACGGATTGTTTCATCCAAAAGCGTTGTTGCTTTCACAAATAAAAGAAAAGAAAGAAAGTTTTAAACCAGTGATAATTTTCGACCCAATTTCAAACAAAATAAATGAAATAAATAAAAAAGATATAGATAAACAAATTCAAAAAAAGAAAAGAAATTTAAAAATGTTCATTAATTCAAAAACCATTGGAATTTTAGTGACGATAAAACCCGGACAGCAATATTTTAATTCAGCTAAAAATTTAAAAGAAAAATTAAAAGAGAATGGGAAAAAATCATATATTTTTATTGATAATAATATAAATCTCTCTCAATTAGAAAATTATCCTTTTATACACTGCTGGGTAAATACTGCCTGCCCAAGAATAGGAACCGATGATATCGTAAACGTTGAACAGCCAATAATAAATTTGAAAGAAGCTTTTAATCCTATTAAAGCATTGGAGGAATTAGAAAATTAAAAATAAAATTTCTTTAAAAATAATCAATCCAGAATTAGATAATCAATTATTGGAATTTCAAAAAAAAGCCATCCAGCCAGAATTAGAAACTCAATTAACAGCTGATCAGCAAAATTCTTTAAAAAAACAAGGCTATCGTTTAGTCGGCAACCATTCTGCCGTCAAGATTTGCGAATGGACAAGAAATATGATAAGAGGAAAGGGCGGATGCTACAAATTTATTTTTTACGGAATTCGTTCTCACCAGTGTTTGCAAATGACTACTTCAATGTTTTGCGCTTCAAGATGCAAATTCTGCTGGCGAGGACAAAAAGCTCCTGTTGCTTCAGAATGGTATGGCCCAATAGATTCTCCGGAACATATAATTAATCATTCAATTGACGAGCACATTAAATTACTGCAGGGATTTAAAGGGATGGGTTCTGAAAAACATAATAAAAAAGCAATTTCAGAAATGAAAAATGTCCGCCACGTTGCGCTTTCTTTAACCGGTGAGCCGATTACTTATCCGTTAATAAATGAAATATTAAAAGCATTTCATAAAAGAAAAATCTCAACTTTTTTAGTTACAAATTCGCAATATCCCGAACAAATTAAAAAAATTGACAAAGTTACTCAATTATATTTAAGCATAGATGCGCCAAATAAAGAGCTTATGAAAAAAATTGACAGGCCATTATTTCCTGATTTTTGGGAAAGAATGTTGGAATGTTTGGATTTGCTAAAAACCCGCGATTACAGAACCTGCATTAGATTAACGATGATAAAAAATGAAAATATGTGTGATGAAGACGGATATGCTAAATTAATAAGAAGAGGAAACCCTGATTTTTTAGAACTGAAATCTTATGTTTGGGTTGGAGCAAGCCAGGGATATTATAAGGTTGAAAATATGCCGACGATAGAAGACATGAAAGAATTTATGAAAATATTATTAGAAAAACTTCCGGAATACGAATATATGCGGGAGCATCTTCCATCAAGAGCAATTCTTTTAATTAAAAAATCTTTAAAAAGAAAATGCTGGATTAATTTTCCTAAGTTTGCAGAGATGGTTGAGAAAGGAGAAAAATTTAAAGCAGAAGATTATTGTTCTAAAATAATTCAGCCGAATGAATAATCAACAATTGCACAAATCGCAATTTTTTGAAATATTTTTGTCATGTTTTCTATGCAGCTTGCACAAACTTTCAGTGCCTCGCAATTTTATACAAAGCTTATAAAATTCTTCATTTGCTTTTTTAGATTTAATTATTTTTTTAGCGGTTTTTTTAATTTCCCTAATTTCTTTTTTTGAAAATTTTAATTCATTTCCTCTTTTTGAACTTAAATACTGGGAAACCGCGCTTTCAGTAATTCCAAGAATTTTTGAAATTTGTTTTTGACTAAATTTAAAATCTGAAATAAAAATTTTTGTTAATTCCCGTCTTAAAGCAGGAATTAAATACCAAATTTCAAGTTCTTGCGGGAGAGGGTTCATAAAAAATTTAAGGTAAATGAATATTTAAGCATTACCATAAATCTTAAAAATCTATAAACTTAACAATAGTTAAGATGTCTAACCAAAATATCAAAGAAAAAATAGAAATAAATAGAGAAAATTATGATTATTATAATCCCGAAAACCTCGCCTTCAAAGCAGAGCCGGGCATAACAGAAAAGCTCGTGAGACAAATTTCTAAAGATAAAAGAGAACCAAAATGGATGCTTGAAAAAAGACTTTTAGGTTTGAAAATATTTAATGAAAAAAAAATTCCAAATTGGGGGCCAAGTTTAAATGAATTAGATTTAAACAAAATAATCTATTATATGAGGCCAGACGCAAAAAGAAATTCAAATTCTTGGAAAGAAGTTCCGGAAGAAATTAGAAAAACTTATGAAAAACTTGGAATTCCTCAAGCAGAAAGAACCGCACTGGGAGGTGTCGGGGCGCAATATGAATCAGAAATTATTTACCATAATCTAAAAAAAGACTTGGAAAAAAAAGGGGTTGTTTTTTTAAATATGGACGAGGCTGTTCAAAAATATCCGGAACTTGTAAAAAAATATTTTATGACTAACTGCATCCCAATAAATCTGCATAAATTTTCTGCTCTGCACGCTGCTGTTTGGTCAGGCGGAACTTTTATTTATATTCCAAAAAATGTTAAAGTTGATATTCCTTTGCAGGCTTATTTTAGGATGAATGCAAAAAAAGGGGGGCAATTTGAACACACTTTAATCGTTGTAGATGAAGGCGCTGAAATACATTATATTGAAGGATGTTCAAGCCCGACATATTCAGAAAATTCTCTTCATGCAGGATGCGTTGAAATACATGTTTTAAAAAATGCAAGAGCAAGATATACAAGCATTGAAAATTGGTCTAAAAATGTTTATAATTTAAATACCAAACGCGCAATTGTTCATGAAAATGCAATTATGGAATGGGTCAATGGAAATCTCGGCTCTAAAATTACAATGCTTTATCCTTGCAGTATTTTAATTGGAAAAAATGCAAAAACAGATTATATCGGAATTGCTTATGCTGGGAAAAACCAATATCAAGATACCGGATGCAAAGTTTATCATTTAGCTGAAAATACGAGCTCTTCAATTTTAAGCAAGGGCATCAGCATGTCCGGAGGAATAAGTTCTTATAGGGGATTAGTTCAAATAAAAAATGGGGCAATAAATTCTAAATCAAATGTCAGGTGCGACGGTTTAATGCTTGACAATTCTTCAAAAGCGCTGACTTTTCCGTCAATGGATGTGCATGAAAATGACGTTAAAGTCGCGCATGAAGCGGCTGTTGGAAAAATAGAAGAGGAGCAATTATTTTATTTAATGTCGAGAGGATTAAGTGAAGATGAAGCAATCAAACTTATTGTTTCCGGATTTATAGAGCCATTGATAAAAGCTCTTCCATTAGAATATGCAGTTGAATTAAACAGGCTTATTGAATTAGAAATAGAAAATTCTGTTTGTTAATATTAAAGATGAATTATAAAAAAGATTTTCCTATATTTAAAAATAACCCGCATTTAGTTTATTTAGACAGCGCTTCAACTTCTCAAAAACCAAAACAGGTAATTAAATCTATAACAAATTTTTATGAAAAAGAAAATGCAAATGTTGGCCGCGGGATTTACACTCTTACAGAAAAGGCATCAGAAAAATACAATCAAGCCAGAAAAACTATTGCAAGATTTATTAACGCTGAAACAAATGAAATGAAATTGTCTTGACAGAAATGGAACACCACTCTAATCTAATTCCTTGGCAGGAATTTGCAAAAAAAAATAATTTTAAACTAAAATTTATTCCAATAACCAAAAACTATGAATTGGATTATAAAAAAGCAAAAAAAATTATTCGGGATAAAACCGCGATTCTTGCAGTCACGCATATTTCAAATGTTTTTGGAACAATAAACAACATTAAATTTTTAGTTTCTCTTGCAAAAGAAAAAAAAGCCATCGCAATAATTGATGCCGCTCAAAGTATTCAACACCTTAAAATAGATGTTAAAAAAATTGGCTGTGATTTTTTGCTTTCTCCGGTCATAAAATGTTTGGTCCTCTTGGAATTGGCGTTCTTTATGGAAAAAAAGAGCTTTTAGAAAAACTTCCTCCTTTTTTATTCGGAGGCGGGATGATAAATTCAGTGAGTTATGAAGATGCAATTTTTTTAGATATTCCGGAAAAATTTGAAGCCGGAACACAAAATATTGCAGGAGCAATAAGTCTTGCAGAGGCAATAAAGTATATAAAAAAAATAAAAATAGGGAATATTGAGAAGTATGAAAAAGAACTTTTGCAATATGCTTTAAAAAAATTATCTGAAATTAAAAAAATAAAAATATATAATTCTGAAAAAGAAAAAAGCATTTCTCTGATATCTTTCAACATTGAAGACGTCCATCCTCATGATGTCGCGCAAATTTTAAACGACAACAAAATATGCATCCGCGCCGGGCATCATTGCTGTATGCCTTTGATGAAAAAATTAGGAATTCCGGGAACTTGCAGAATAAGTTTTTCTATTTATAATTCTAAAGAAGACGTTGATAAATTAATTAAAGGAATAAAAAAGGTCAAAGAGGTCTTTAAAAAATGAGTCTTGAAATGTACAAAGAACATATTCTGGATCTTTATAAAAATCCGCATAATAAAGGAAATTTAGAAAATCCAACTTATGAATTTTCAAAAAACAATCCTCTTTGCGGAGATGAAATTAAAATCCAGATTATTGCAAAAAATAATAAAATAACGAATATTAAGTTTAACGGAATTGGATGCGCAATTTCTCAGGCTTCAGCTTCTTTGTTAACGGACAAAATAAAAAATATGAAAGTGGAAAGCGCAAAGAAATTAACGAAAGAAGATATTTTAGAAATGATTCATATTCCAATTTCTCACGCCAGATTAAAATGCGCTTTATTGCCTCTTGAAGCTATGAAAGGAGTTTTAGAAAATGCTTGAAATAAAAAACTTGCATGTTAAAGTCGGTGAAAAAGAAATTATCAAGGGAATTAATTTAAAATTCAAAAAAGGCAAAATTTATGCTTTAATGGGTCCAAATGGAAGCGGCAAATCAACACTGGCAAAAATTATAATGGGGGACCCCGGATATAAAATAACGAGAGGAAAAATCTTTTTTAATGGCGAAGATATTACAAATTTAAATCCAAATGAAAGGGCAAAGAGGGGAATTTTTTTAAGTTTTCAAAATCCAAGTGAAATTGATGGAGTTACAATTTCTAATTTTTTAAGAATAGCTCTAAATAATTCAAAAAACCAAAAAATTTCTGTTTTGGATTTTCACAAACTTCTAAAAGAAAAATTAAAGCTTTTAAAAATGCCTGAAAATTTTTCTGAAAGATATTTAAATCAGGGTTTTTCGGGAGGAGAAAAAAAGAAATCTGAAATCTTGCAATTAAATATATTAAATCCAAAAGCGGCAATTTTAGATGAAACAGATTCCGGGCTTGATATTGACGCCTTAAAAATAATTTCTTCCGGAGTGAATAAATTAATGAATAAAGAAAAAATAATTATTGTTATAACTCATTACAAAAGAATTTTAGAGTATTTAACGCCGGACAAATTATTTGTTATGATTAATGGAAAAATCGCCATTGAAGGCGGGAATGAGTTGGTTAAAAAATTGGAAAAAAAAGGATATGGGTGGATCGAGCGACTTTGATTTCAATCAATCACGAAGGCATTTATAGAAAATAGAAATCGGGGTTGGGAGTAGAAGAAAATAAATAAAGTTTTTTATATATCTATTTAATATTAAATATATGCGGAATTGCCGGAGTGGTCAGGCTGAAAACTGGAAATTTTCGCCTAAACTTTTCCTTCCAGAAAAGATTTAAACAAGTTTGACCACAAATTTTTATGCGGAATTGCCGGAGTGGTCAAACGGGCGAGATTAAGGCTCTCGTGGCTTAGTGCCTGCAAAGGTTCGAACCCTTTATTCCGCATTTTAATCTTCTTTTCACAACATTTAAAAAAGTTTATAGCTAAAGCTATACAGGAATATAGTTAAAGCTATACAGGAATAAAACTATCAAAAGTAATGCCTTGCGTGAGTGGTCTAATGGCATGATCACTGCCTTCCAAGCAGTTGGCCCGGGTTCGATTCCCGGCTCGCGCATTGTCTTTGTTATTAATAAAATAATAAAAATTTGTCAAAGCCAAAACGCTCGGGCTCGCGCATTTAGAAAATAAAAATTCTAAATTAAAAACTTCAAGAAAAGTTTATAAATGATTAATTGCTCAAAATTTTACCTGCGAGCGCAAGCGAGAAGTGGGTTATTATTGCTTCTCGTTAATATAAAATGAAATCGAAAACACAAATTGAAAAACAAATGCAGAAAAAGAATAATCCTGAATTAATTGAAACTCTGCTTTCTGCAAAGAAAAAAAACAGTTGGCTGGAGGTTGCGGGAATTATTTCAGGCCCCCGAAGAAAAAGAATTAATTTAAATCTTAACGAAATAAATAACCAAACAAAAGAAAAGGAAAAAGTTATTGTTCCGGGAAAAGTTTTGTCGCAAGGGGAAATTAATAAAAAAATAAACGTTATTGCATTAAGTTTTTCTGAAAAGGCAAAAGAAAAATTAAAAAAATCGGGATGCGAATTTTCAAACATCCTAACGGAAATTAAATCAAATCCTTCTGCAGAAGGAATCAGGATTTTAAAATGAAAATAATTGACGGCTCCGGAATGGTTTTGGGAAGGTTGGCAAGTTACGCCGCTAAAGAATCTTTAAAAGGCGAAGAAATTGCAATTGTAAATTGTTCTGATATACTTATTACTGGAAATAGAAAGAGGATTGAAAAAGAATTTTTAGAAAAAAGATCAAGATTTGGAAGCAGCCAAAAAGGTCCAAAACACCCCCGTAAAACTGAAAAAATTGTAAAAAGAACTATAAGGGGCATGCTGCCAAATTATCGGGAAGGCAGAGGCCGTGAAGCCTGGAAAAGAATTAGATGCTACGATAAAATTCCAAAAGAATTTGAAGAAAAAAAATTAATCTTATTAAAAAAAGAAAACAAAATAAAAACCAATAAAATAAAGGAATTCATAAAATGACGCAAAAGGCAAACGATAAAATAATAACCTCTGGAAAAAGAAAAACTGCTGTTGCAAGAGCAATTTTGACAGACGGCTCCGGAAAAGTCAGTTTAAATAATAAAAATTACGAAAGTCTGCAGCTATTTGATAAACTAAAAATTGAAGAACCAATAAGAATTGCTGAAGAGCTTTTAGGCAAAGACAATATGAAATTTGACGTTGCTATAAAAATTAAAAGCGGCGGAGAAAAATCTCAGGTTGAAGCTGCGAGGCTCGCTTTAGCGAGAGCAATTATTCAGTTTACAAAATCAAAAGCTGAAACCAAACATTTTTCCAAGGAAAAACCTAAGGAATTAAAAGAAGCTTATTTGAAATATGACAGAAATTTGCTTGTTGCAGATGTCAGACAAAAAGAAGCTTACAAACCCGGCGATTCAAAAGCCAGGTCTAAGAGGCAAACTTCTTACAGATAATTTTATTCTAATGTTGTAGTAATTTTTAAAAAGTAACAAGCAAAAGATTTAAATACCCTTTTTGCTTGAAAACATTATGAAAAATTTGTTTTACGCTGTTGGAATTTTTGGAGCAGTGTTAGCCGCAGAAAATTCTTATTCACAGACTAAAGAAACTTATGTTAAAATTGAAACAGTAGAAAAAAAATCAAGAGAGCTGGATAATGCAACTAAAAATTTTGCAGTATCAAATGTTTATACAACTCCTACTTCTATTCCTTTTGATTCTTTAGATGAAAGAACTAAAAATAGAGTTTGGCAAATGCTGTCAAATCAATATGAAATTGAAAGAGAGCAATATGAAAATGAATTAAAAGATTACGAAGGATGCAAGACCCAAAAAGCAAACCTTGAAGAAAATGTCAAAACTCTAAGCACAGATCTTGAAGCAGTTAGAAATGAAAATAAATCTTTAAAATTACAAATTAAAGGCGACGAAAAAAAGTAAAGGGCGGATTTAAGTCTATGTTTAGAAATATAAAATTTCTTTAAAATATTAATAATTTTTTTTCCTTTTCAACCTTTCCAATTTGTCCTGAACTTTATTGAATAAAATTGACGAAATAATCGGCTTGTGATTTCCGTTGTGAATTTGTCCGTCAAATTTTACTTTGCCGACATACGCAAAATTTTTCAGGATTTTTTTCAAGCCATTTACAGAAAAAGTTCGCTTTTTTGCAAGAGCCGTTAATTTCATATCTTCCTGCAAAAATTCATTAAAAATTTCTTCAACTTCCTGATAATTTTGAGCCGGAATAATTTTTTTATTTTCATAATCCCATTTATATCCAAATGGAACTCTTGAAACATGGTTTCCTTTTGAAGCCCGCTTAATCATTCCTAATTTTTGTTTTTCTCCTCTTTCAAGTTTAATCTCTTTTTTACAATGCGGGCAAATCATTTTTTAAATAAATTTCTCCAAATTTTTTCTTTAAATAATTGCTTATTGCTCTTAAATAAAATTACATTTATCCCAAATTTTTTAGCCGGTTCAAGATTCCATTTCTGATTATCAATAAATAAAATTTCTTTAGAAGAGAGATTTAATTTTTTAACAGCCAATTGGTAAATTTTTTGATTTGGCTTTCTAACTCCGACGTCGCATGAAACGATAAGCTCATCAAAGTTTTTATAAAGTTTTTCAGGCATTAATGCTTCCTTGGACAAAAACCATTGGTCAGATAAAACTGCAATTTTATAGCCTTGTTTTTTTAGTTCAAATAATTTATTGAAAAGCTTTTTATTTTGTTTGAAATTTTTTTTATATGAATCTAAATAAAATTTTTTTAATTTTTTTGAAGAAATTCCAAAATTTTGTGAAAGAATTTCAAGAACTTTTTTTGGGGAAAGTTTCCCTGTAATCGCATAAACATAAGCAGTATCAATTGAATCAAGATACTGATCAATGGAAACCTTTAATTTTTTAGCCATGTTTAAATGGACTCCGGATGGAATAAATTTTCCTTTTTTCCATTTAGAATTTCCGCCTAAAGCAAGAACTCCGCCAACATCAAGCAGAATTGCTCTGATTTGCCATTTTTTCATCTAAAGAATCATACAATCTCTTTTAAATATTTATTTAATTTTTTTATTTGGTTTCAACAACTCCCTCTGGTTTAAAATCATTAAAATAACTGCGCCGATTATAAACATCCAGTTAACTAAAAAAGTCAAGGCTAAAAATCCTAATGCAATTATTGAAAAAATTGTTACTTTGAGGTTCATTTTAAATCTTGCTGAATTTTTTATTTTTTTAATTTATCCTGAACTTTATTAAAAAGTTCCTGTGAGATTAATGAATTGTGCTTGCCTTGAATAATTTCTCCTGCAAATTTTAGCTTGCCAAGATATGTTTTATTTACCAAGACTTTTTTCAGTCCATTCACACTTAAATTATATTTTTTAGCTAATTGAGTTAATGAAATATCTGAATTTAAATAATTTTGATAAATTTCCTGGACAATATAAGAGTTCTCAGCAGGGAATAGTTCTTTATTTATAATTTTATAGCCAAGCGGAGCCCGGGTTACCAGTCCCCCGTTTTGAAATTTGGCTTTCATTGTAAATTTTGTTCTTTCACTTGTAACATTTCTTTCAAATTCTGCAAAGGCGCTTATAATGTGGAACATTAATTTTCCTGACGCGCTTGTGGTTTCTATTTTATCCTGCATGCTTACAAAATCAATTCCCCATTCCTTAAGTTTTTCAATTGTGCTGATTAAATCCATTAAGCTTCTGGAAAATCTGTCAAGTTTATATATAAAAATTGCCTGGAATTTTTTGGCTTCTGCATCTGCCAGCATTTGGACCATTTCCGGCCTGTGCGCAATGTCTTTTGCAGACTTGCCTTCATCTCTATAAATTTTAAAAATTTCATATCCCAGGGCCTTAGCATAATTTTTTAGTGAGTCTTCCTGAGCTTGCAAAGAAATCCCGTGTTTTACCTGGTCTTCTGTTGAGACGCGAATGTAAATTGCCGATAGAGGTTTATTAATAATCATTTTCTTTTTTTTATCTGTGCACTTTATATCCTTAGTGCATGTTTCGTCGTAAACTTAGGGTATTGACAACGCGGTGCACGTTATTTTAACGTGCCCTTAGTATATAAATCTTATGTTAAAATGAATAAATATATGGATTTTTAGAAATTTTTAAAGAATTTTATGCACTTAGGTTAGCTAAGTTAATTTTTTAAGATTCATATTTTGAAACAAATGAATGCTCATCCATATTTTCTTTGATAAAAACTTTTTGATTAAAATCTCCCTCAATATCCATTAAATGTTTGATTAAATTATATTTAGTTTGCTTAAATTGGCCTTCATTATATTCCGTTACATACAATTTATCCTTTGAAAGATTCTCAACACGATAAAGTAGATTTTCTGGTTTTTTGCGCGCAACAAATACTTTGCCTTTGATTCCACCCCCTAAAATATAATCTACTAATCTTTTCATTGCCATTATCAGTTAAAATTCTATTTCTTTTTAATTATTTATATTCTTAAAAACAAGTTTTTAATGCACTTAGGTTAACTAAGTTCTTTCAAGACTCTAGAGCTCATTAAAATTATTAAAACTCCGATAAGGGTAATAACTATTGCAATCGCAAGAGCAGAAGTTATGGGATTTAATTCTAAAAATTTTGACAAAGCATCTCCGGTTAATTTAAGGACAAAATCTTTTCAGGCAAATGCGATAATGAATCCTACGGCTGCGGCTAAAGCCAATCTAATTTGTTTTCTGAATTCTCTTTTAAAATTAACCATGCCTTATAATTAAACAACAGGTTAGCTATTTATATATTTTCCCGGTAAATTTTTTTGAATAATTTTCTTTTTTCCGGAAGTTGTGCACTTAGGTTAGCTTAGTTATTATCATGAAAGCATTAATCGTCAGTTAAACGGCTGTTTAACCAGAATTTCCGTCGATAAAAAGAGCAAACCTTATGTTGTTGAAAAAAACAAACGGCTGTTTGCGGGTGTTTTAAACAGCTGTTTGTAGGTGTTTTTCATTAAAAAATACCTTTTTTGAGGTGCTTTTGAGATTAAAAATTTGAAAAAAATTATGCTGGTTTTTTAGAAAAAAAGATGTTGAACAGCTCAAAGAAGAAACAAAAAAAGGATTTGATGCTGTTAAAAAAGATATTTCTTCTGTTGGAGAATGGATAAAACATCTTAATTCCAAAGAAAATAAACAAGATGAAGAGATTAAAGAATTAAAAGAGTTTTTATCGTCGGTAAATGATGAAATTGAAAATCTAAAAAATGTGCTTTCTATAGTAACTGAATTAAAGCCAAAATCAAATTTTAAAACACCTAAACAGCTGTTGAATAAACAAACAGCTGTTTATGCTGTTCAAACAGCTGTTCAAACAGCTGTTCAAACACCGAATTTAGACCAATTTTCTATAACTGAAAGAGCAATCATTTGGGTTTTGTTAAATTCAGAAATGAAATTAAGTTATGATGATTTAGGGAAAGAAAGATCAACAATAAGGGGCCAAATAAATAATATAAAATCTAAAAGTGAAGGATTAATAGAAGAAGTAGTGGAAAGAAACGGCAAAAAAAGAGTGTTTATTCCTGAAAAAATACGCGAAAAATTGTTAAAAAAGACAAAAGTGAGGATTAAAAAAGAAGAAAATTAAAGAATTTCACTTAAATTAACCAAAAACTTGGCTAAAAAATGCCTCAAAATTCAAAAAGTGAGAGTTAAAAACAACGAAAAATTAAGAAAATAAATGTAAAAAGTAGGGATTATTAAATAATTAAAAATTAATAGCTCTTCAAAGTCGAAAAGAGAGAGTTAAAAATAGTTGTTCGGTTGGACGAACATATTAGAAAGAACTAAATTTCAAGAGAATTAAAAAGACATAACTAAGTCTTAATTAGAGAGTTTAAATTTTAATAGATATACACTACAAACAAAAGATTTTCTCGACGATAAAACTTAAACTGTTCTTAAGCACTACAATTTATTCTAAAGATCTCTTAAATAAAGTAAATTAGATAAAGAAGCTATTTGCTTAAGAGATTGAGAAATGTTCAATCTTATGTTCTTATTATTCAGCTTTGTTTTATCTATGGGAATCCCCTTGTTTATTAATCTTGAAACATAGTCTCGTATAGAACTTTCTGTAAGGTTTAATTTTTCAGCCAGAATCCGATAATCTGAATAACCATTTTCCTCATCAAATTGGTATATTGTTGAAAAAACCAGCCATTCCTGTTCTGTAAGTTTTTTAAATTTTGTATAAATCTCTTTTTTTAAATTATCAAGAGACTTATACATTTCCACGGCGTTTTCTATGCTGTTTTTTGTTTGTCTGTCTGTCTGCTGGTTTGTCTGTCTGTCTGCTGGAACCCCTTCATTTCCAGTGGAAATTCTTAAATTTCCTGTGTTAGAATGCTCAAAAAAAGAATTATCTGCTGGAATATTCTCTCTATGCGCTGGACTTAACTGCGTATGTGTCTGGTTTAATTGGCTAAACATTTCCTGGACATTTTCACAAATTTTAATCATCAATTCTCTATTTTCTTTTAATTCTTTTTTTAAATTATTTAATTCGTCTTTTAAAAAATCTATGTCTTGTTTTACTTTATTAAATGCCTCTTTTATATAATCCATTCAAAAAGTAAAATCTTTTAGTATAAAAACTTTAAGATGATTCATTATAATTAATCTTTTATGTATTTTCTCTTTTATGGAGGAAATCTTCGGTAAAAATTAAATTTGGTTTGATTTATACGCGCTGTAAGCTTTATCACTCAACTTCCATCTTATTCTTTTAAGATAGGGAGTTCCTTTTGAATTTTTATTAATATCTATCACAAGCCCTTTTTCTTTTAGATTAATCAGAAGCTGTTTTACAAATTCTTCATCTCTTGCAAAAAGATGCGCTAATATCTGCTCTGAAATTTTTTGTTTATTTTTCTCTGATATTTCCATATGAAATAAAATAATAAAGAGTTATTAAATTTAGGGTTTTTATTCCTTTAACTTGTGTTACTTTTATAAAATTAATACAACAATAAAATTTATAAATCATGTTTCTCTATACTTATTATGAAAACAATAATTGGAGTAGCTAATGAAGTTTTGAAATGGTTGGAAATTTCTTATCAATTCAAAGAAAATTTAGAAAATAAAACATCAAATAAAAATAATTCTGATTTCAAAGAAAATTTAGAAAATAAAACATCAAATAAAAATAATTCTGATTTTATTTATGTCCCATCAATTAATCTTTATTTTTCAAGAGAAAGAAAATTTTTGGGAGAGGATTGGTTTATTTCTCATAAAAAGCTTCAGGAAAATGGAGAGAGAATGCCTACAATTCCGGAATTTATTGAATTGCTAAAATATTCTAAAGAAAATGACAGAAAACTTTACCGAAACATTACAGAATTTGGAGGTTATTCTGATAAAGGAGAATGGCTTGATGCAAATTTCAAAAAAAGAGATGATGGATTATATATTTTAACTGAAAATGAAAATAAAGAAGAAAGATTAGAAGAATGTTTAATGCAAGATAAAACTCCTGGAATTAGTTTAGATGATTTTGTTAAAGGTAAAAATATTACGAGTCAAGGACTTCCAAATAAAAATGTTAGCTCTGGAATTTTACATTATCGGTATCCAGGAAACAACAATCGTTCAGTCGCGTGGTTCTGTGTTGGCTACTCTGAGGCTTCCTTTAACTGCAAGTGGAATCCGTCTATCACGTATTCTTATCTCGGGGTACGCGCCGTTAGGCGCGAGTAAGGTTTGGCTCGCTTATAACAATCTTAATTTAATTTGAATTTCCCTAAGAAATAATTTTAATCCGTCTTAGAATAATTCTGGGTTTGTTTGGAATCCTGAGATTTGTCCTGTGGTTTTAAAAATGGCATAGAAATATGCAGGGGAATATTAAGC
>JACOWL010000037.1 GCA_016176815.1 Candidatus Pacearchaeota archaeon | reverse complement strand
CTGAAATTTTAATTTCAAAACAAAATAACGAGGTTTCAATAAAATAATGGATTTTGAAGAATTAATAAAATATTTAATCTGGATAGCTGTTTTTATTATTGCAGTCGGAGGAATTTATTTATTATTGGGGAGGCTGAATGTGATATGAAAAAGAAAATAAGTCCTAAAGGACAAACGAAATATGGTCTAAAGACCATACAGGAATATAAAATTTCGTTTATGAAAAACAAAAACGGGGAACTTTCAACGCAGCAAATAGTTTTAATGGTTATTTTAATCGCGAGTTTTATAGTTATTTTGTTTTTTTTGTTCAGGCTCGGCATTGGAGAAAAATCAGAAGAGCAGCTTTGTCATAATTCTGTTCTTCAAAAAGCGTCGGTATTTTCTGAAGCTCCACTGCAATGTTATAGAGATTATGTCTGCATTACCAAGGATGGAAGCTGCGGGGAATTAATCAAGCCGGAAAAAATTAAAGTAAAATCTTTAGATGAAGTTTATGGGGCTTTAGCTGATGAGATGGCGAATTGTTGGTGGATGTTTGGCGAGGGGAAGATTAACTATGCTGGAAGTGATTTAACAAAAAATAACTATTGTTCTATCTGCTCTCAGATTTATCTTGATGATAGTTTAGAATCTCTTGAGGGGGTTGAAGATAAGAAGCTCAGCAAAGATGAACTTTATGATTATTTAACTAAAAATAATTATTCCAAAGAGCAAACTTATTCTCAGTATTTGCTTGGAACTAACGATATTCAAGGTTTGAAAACAAGCATTTTACAGAACGAAAATAATAAAGACAATCTTGGAACTTTTGGAAAAATTGAAATTGGAAAACAATATTTTAATGTAATGGGAATTATTAGCGATGTTGGCTGGGCAAAATGGACTGGGGTTGGCGCAGCCGCAGGAACAGCAATTGTTGGAGCTGCATGGATTTTGTCTGGGCCTCCCGGTTGGATTGCAGGAGCAATAATTGTAGCCGGCGCTGCAACTGCAGGAGGGATTGGGGGTCCTTCTGTCGGAGAGATTATTAATTTGGAAATTGGCGCAATATCTGTTGAAGGCGCCTCAGGAAATACTTTTATGTCGGATGAAATTATTTTAAATTGAATTGATTCCCTTAATTTTTGTTACTTCTTATAAAAGACTACATGACCGAAATATTTATAAACCTCTTTTTTCTATATATCTTATGGAAACAAAAACAATTGAAAACACATTTGAAGTAAAAGAAGGAAGAACAATAATCACAATCCCGCATCTAGAAAGCAAAGTTGATTTTGTTCATCCTGCATTTAAAGGAAATTATGAAAATGTTGGAAGGCAAATGAGAGAAGCAGGTTTGATAGAGCCAACACCAGAGCAAACAGCTTCATTAGTTTATTCTGCATTTGAAAATCTTGACAATAAATATGCAAAAGATATTAAACAAATAATGAAAGATAATTGGGTTTGGATGTTTAACACAATAAAATATATTCCAAATAAAGGCGCTTTAATTCAAAAACCAGATAAAGATGAAGTATTTGTTCCATTTGGATATAAGATTGGAACGCAATCAAGTTTAGAATTATCAGAAAATCCTTTTGTTGTAGGATTATTTGGAAAAGAAGGAGCAGAAAAAATTGCAAGAGTTGCAGATAAATATTCAAATAAACCTTATGTTTATAGTTTTGAAAATGTTGATAATGAAATAGTAAGAAAGTCTGCGTTGAGCAGGTACTGGGGCTTTGATGGCGGGTTGAATGTCGGTGGCTACGGCTGGAACGACGGCGATGTTGGCCATGCTTTTGGGATATCGCCCTCGGAAAAAGCTTGAAGTAGGGCTGGCTAAAATTGTTTTGCTCGCAACCTCACTTTTTTAAACTTCTTTTTATAGAAAAATTTATAAGTAAGGAAATTCTTAATTTTCTATGGAAACTAAAATAATTAAAGTTACAAATAAAGGCCAGATATCTCTTCCGGTTGTTATTAGAAGCTCTCTTAATATTGTGGAGGGTGATGAATTGATTTTAACAAGGGCAAATGATTCAATTATTTTAAAGAAAATCAAGCAAGATGATTTTAAAGATTTGTTAATTCATTCTGAAAAATCTTTAAGAAAAGTTTGGGATAATAAAGAAGATGAAATCTGGAACAGCTATTTAAAATGAAAATCTCCCCGAAAGAAATTGTTTTGATTCCTTATCCTTTTTCTAATCTTGAAGAAAAGAAAATAAGGCCCGCATTGATTATATCTAATAATTTTTTTAACAATAAATCAAAAGATTGTCTTTTAGCTCCATTAACTTCAGTTATTAAAGACGAACCTTATTCTATTTTAATTGAACAAAAAGATTTAAGTTCAGGTAAACTTATAAGACAGAGCAGAATTAGACTGGATAAATTATTTGTAATTGAAAAAGATAAAATTGTTTTTAAGATTGGAATTCTAAATGAAAAAACTTTTGATAAAGTAAAAGACGAGTTTTACAAGCTAATCTAAATATTTATGATAGATTCAAGATAATAAATATTTCAAGGCTGGAGCGCTTATGCAAAATGGAGCAATAGTCATAGTTTAATTAAAAAATTAGGCAAAATCAAAATATTCGAATAGAGCAATAGATTAGTTAATTTTATTAATTCTATTTTTCTTTTATATTCATGGAAAATAAAAGAGGCGAAATCTTAGTTGAGAATGTTATTTTTATTGTATTAAATATTATTTTTATCAGCATTCTTATTTTCTTTTTGTTTAAACAAAGTTCAGGAGCAGCGCTTTTAGAGCAGACATATTCAAAACAAATAGCGTTGATGGTTGATTCTGCAAAGCCTGCAATGGAGATTAAATTAAATATGGAAAAAGCCAGGAAAATTGCAGAAAAAAATAAAATTGATTTTAATGAAGCGGTCAGTATAACCGGCAATGTTGTGAATGTTAAGTTGAGCCAAAAAACGGGCTACGAATATTCTTTTTTTAATAATGTTAAAGTTGAAGCGTTTCCTGAAACAAATGAGCAAAATGAATATACTGGAATGTATATTTTTACAATAAATAAAAAATAAAATGATAATGAAAAACAAAAATGGCGCTGAAAAAATAATTTCTATTTATTGGTTTGCAATTTTAATCCTTATTGCCGGAGCAGTCGTTGCAATGGTCAGTTTGTTTTACGGAACGCCGTATGATGTCCGGGAGGCAGAAGCAAATATAATGGTTAACAAGGCTGTAAATTGTTTGTCTGAAAATGGAAAACTCAATTCCGAATTATTTAATGAAAATAAAAGTTTTAATGAGAATTTTAATTTAAAAGAAAAATGCGGTTTTATTTTTGAAACAGAATCAAAAAGCGAAAGAGGAGAATATTTTTTAGAAGCCGATTTTTACAATCCAGAAAATGATGAAAAAATTTTAAGTATTTCAGAAGGAAATTCCAATCTTTATACTGACTGCAAAATAGCTGAAGGAGAAAAAGGATATAAGAGATTATCTAAATGCGTTGACAGAGAGTTTTATTCTCTGGATTCTGAAAGTCAAGTATATAAAATAAATATCTTATCGGCAATAAAAAAAACTGAAAAAAATGTTAAATAAGCGAGGACAGACCAGCGAGGCAATGTGCTGCAAGTCTTTTATCTAAATTGAAAATAATAGATTATGAAACGGAGGAAAGCTCTCAGGATATTGTTATGGAAGAGTCTTTGTTTTCTTATTTTTCGGTTCAGGATTCTGCTGTTCAAAAGAAAATTTTTGAAAGTCTTGAGAAAATGAATGAGGAAGAAAAATTTTATTCCGATTTTAATTCAAAATTTAAACAAATTAAATTTAATTTAGATAAACATGGATAATTTTAATAAAAAAGGAGATGTTCCAACAGCAATTTTAGTTTTAGGGACTTTTGCAGTTTGCGCTCTGGCTTTGATTAGTTTTTTTGCTTCAAATCTTTTTGTTGAAAACACTTTTTTTGGTCCAGAGCTGGTTGAAAAAATGAATTCACAGGTAAATGAATATAATTTTTATGGCTCTAAAAATTTAGACGGCGAAGAGATTAAAGAAATTCTTTTGCTTGAGGAAAATTTTTATATAAATGAAGAAGGAAAATATTTTGAAATTAACAAAAGCGATGAAGCATTTTTGCCTTGGAAAGATGACAAGTTTTTATTTTCGGTGAAGTATTATGTTGATTAATTTTTGTCTTAAATTGTTTGCCCCACCCACCAGCACTTTACTCGAGCTTTACTTTTGAAATGAAACTAAAAATAGCCAAAAGCAAAACTCTTGGTTCCCCCTTCCATCGCCCAGACAGCTTTTTTTATTTATTAATTGTTTTAATTGATTAATCAAGTCCATAGAATTTTGTCGTTATGATAATCTTCTTAATTTCGGTGAAGTATTATATTCATTAACCCAACGCAAGTTTTATAAACAAAAAAACTATATAATCTCTATGAATAAAAAGGGGCAGGAATTAAGCACAACAACCGTAATTTTGCTGATTTTAGCAGTTTTAGTTCTTGTATTTTTAATTTTGGGATTTAGTATTGGCTGGTCTAAGATTAATCCTTTTTTATCAAAGAGCAATGTTGATTCAATCAGTGACGCCTGCAATATCGCCTGCAATACAAACCAGAATTATGCATTTTGCTCCCAGCCACGGGATTTAAAGGCGGAAGACTCTAAACTAAAAGGAGTTACCTGTAATTTTTTATCCGGAAATTCAAATTTAAAAGCAAAATATAATCTTGCAGAGTGTCCGGCAATTAGCTGCAATCAAATTTTATCTCTTGCAGTGACAGAAGAAGGCGCAAAAGCTGACTGTGCGGAAAAGAGCATAGGCGAGATAGTTCAGTATTTAGAAGCAGATACAATGAAGACGTATACTTGCTCTGCGCAGGATATTTAGTTCTAATTTAAAATTGTTTCATCTTGTTAACAGGAAGTTTCACATATTAATTAAATAGTTCTTATGATTTGATTTATTATGAAAACAAAAAATTTTCTGTTTTGCAGAAAATTAATAAATGATAACTTTTTGTTTTATAAAAAGTTTGATGCTGAAAATCTTTTCAAGATTTTCGCGTCACTTTCAAAACAAGAAGTTTTTCAAGTGAAAGGAGGTTAAATAAATAAAAATGAAAACAAAAATAATGTCAATATTTTTACTTGGTATTTTGATGACTTCATTTATGGCAGCAGGAGTTTTAGCTCAAGACTCAAATCCAGAAAAGAATGTTTGCATGAAAGATGCCGTTCAAAAGAAGAACATTGCTTTTAAAGAAGTAAAAACAATTTATCTTTCAGCTCTTGATCAAGCTAAATTAATTCAAGACGAGGGAGATAGAAAGGAAGCCAGAGCGCAAGCCCGCGTGGATTTAAAGACGGGCTTAAAGAATATTAAAATAACCTTTAAGAGTGATAGAGAAGCTTGTCTTGCTCCCCAATAAGGAATAAGAAATCAAAAGAAATCAGGGCTCTGCAATCGGTATAAAGTTATTTTGGGAGGCCCTATCTTTTGATATTTTTTTTAGGTTTTTTCATTACATTCAGAAAAAAGGCTCTGTTGAAAATCTATTTTTTGTTTCTGTTTTGAATTCAAATTCCCGCTGAAGCTTGCCTAAAGGCAAGCACCCGCCCTTAATTATTTGATAGCCGAGCCAAAGAAAGTTACGAATTCAAAACATTATTATTTAAATCTCTTTTAATTTAATTTAAAATGGATTATGGTTTTTCTGAAGGACGCAGGAAAAAGAAAAATAAATTTAAAGAAAAAAAGAAACATCCATATAAAAAAGGCGGAAAATATAGAACAATTGATTTAAAGGAAGGAAAATAAGTTTGGTTAAGAAGTCGCCCCGCCCACCAGCGCTTCGCCCCCCCTCCAACCGCCCAAATTATCTGCCACAGCCGAGTTCTAGGGTATTTTTTATTTAATTATTATGTTTATTTCACAATCATACTTTAATCATCGCTTAATTTATAATGCTGTGATAGCAATCTTCTTTAGCGAAGCATCATGGCTAAGTCTGATGCGTAGCAAATTAATCCGAGCAATTTATTGCGAGCAAATTTTTTTCTTTTCAAACATTTTATAAATAATCTTTAATATCTTTATTCATGTTTCATATTATCTTTTTGGTTGCTCTGGCTTTAGTCTGGATGATTTTTGCTGTTGTTCAGGATTTAAAAAAAAGGGAAATTGCAAACTGGGTGAATTTCAGCCTGATAATTTTTGCCCTCGGATTTAGATTTTTTTATTCTTTATTTAATGGTGTTGATGGCGGAGCAGGATTTAATTTCTTTTATCAGGGATTAATCGGGCTTGGAATCTTTTTTATTTTCGGAAATCTCCTGTATTATTGCAGGATGTTTGCAGGCGGAGACGCTAAATTATTATTTGCTTTGGGGGCTGTTCTGCCGTTTTCAGAAAACTTTTTTGTTAATTTGAAAGTTTTTGTCTTATTTTTTATTTTATTTCTTTTTTCGGGGGCTGTTTATGGATTGTTTGTCAGCGGAGCTTTAATTTTCAGCCATTTTAAAAAATTTAAAAAAGAATTTTCAAAACAATTCAAGCAAAATAAAAATATTTTTATTCTCAGCCTTTTTTTAGCATTATTTTTTATTATTCTGGGATTTTCAGACAGCTTCATGATTTATTTTGGAATTTTAATTTTTATTCTTCCGTATTTTTATTCAAGCTCCAAAGCGATTGATGAAGTTTGCATGATAAAAAAAATTTCTCCTGAAAATTTGACAGAAGGCGACTGGCTTTACAAGGACACAAAAGTTGGAAATAGGATTATTAAAAAAAGATGGGATGGATTGACTAAAGAAGAAATTAAATTTCTTAAGAATAACCTAAAGGTCACGAGTAAAAATTACGTTCTTGTCAGGCAGGGAATTCCGTTCAGTCCTGCTTTTTTAATTGCTTTTTTATTTTTAATTTATTTTTGGTTTTTTAGAAGCGGAATTTTGAGTTATTTTTGGGGTTAAGGAATTCTCTTTGGAAGTACCCTAAGGAAGGGCACGAGAACCTACAATATTAAGGTATTCTTCTTGGAAGTACCCTAAGGAAGGGCACGAGAACTTCCGATATTAAGGAATTCTTTTCGGAAGCCAAGTGTCTTTGTCTGAAAAAATTTCTGGTTTTTTTACCCCAGAGGGGACCCCTTCGGGGCCTATTTCTAAATTTTCTTCTTGTTTTTCTATTTTTATAGAAAGTTCTTTTTGCAGTTCTTCTAAAACTTTTTTTGAAGTTGGTTGTTTTTTTCTTTCAAG
>JACOWL010000035.1 GCA_016176815.1 Candidatus Pacearchaeota archaeon | reverse complement strand
GAGATGACTAAATCTGAAATTGAAAAAGAAGTTTCTAAATGGGGAGAGTATGTTCAGATTGACAATTTGACGCGATTTTTAAAAACAAATCCGGGCATTCCAACAGATGTTAAGAAATTTGTTCATCAAAAACTTGGAGAGGTGTATGAAAAAAGAAAAATGTTTTTTGATTCTGCGATAAGCTATGAAAAAGTTGCAGAGCTGTGCGTTTTGCAGCCGGAAAAAATAAAAAATTTTCTTAAAGCTGTTAATAGTTATATAAAATCCGGATATTTTGACAGAGCGGATGAAGCCGCCAGGAAATGTTTGCGTGAATCAAGCTCTTTAGAAAAAGCGGAAATTTTAAAATCTTTGAAAGAATTTTACAAGCAAGAAGCAGAAAGAGGAATTAAAGAAAACAAAAGAAGCAGCGCTGTAAAAGTATGGGAAAAAATGCTTGAAATGAATTCAATTTCTATTCCTGAAAAAACAGAAATAAAAGAAAAATTGCTGAAATTATATTTAACCCTCGGAATGATGCCCCAATATAACAAAATTAAGGGCAGAACATTTACCCCGCAAAGAAAAGAGCCCGAAAGAGAAGAAGAAATTGAGGGATTGGAATTTTTGTATAGATGATTAAATAAATTCTCAAAGTAAATGATCGAAATATTAATTGGATTAAGTAAGATTACCGCGCAAAATGCTATTTTACACTATAAATAGCCATTTTATTCTATAAAATAACCGCGCAAACGCTCGCCCACAAACATTTAAAAACCGCCTTTCATTTTCTTAATCATTAGAAAGATATTGTAGATTAGATCACAATTACAATCACGCTCACATTATTTAATTTAGCATATTCATGCTATTGATATTAAAGAGGAAGTAGTTGAGAAAATAAGAATATTTTTCTAAATGAAATCATAGATTTCAAATTAAATAAATTAAAAAATAAAACAAAAATGGCAAAAATAAGTCCCGTATCAATAAAATACATGATACACGCGAGTTTTACAGCTGAGGGCGCTTTAGAAAAGCCCGACGTAATCGGAGCTTTGTTTGGCCAGACAGAAGGTTTGCTTGGCGCAGAGCTGGAAATGCGAGAGCTGCAAAAAGAAGGAAAAATCGGAAGAATTGAAGTTGATTTGGAAAAGCAGGGAAAAATGACCGTCGGAAAAATCCATATCCCAACTGCTTTGGATCAGTCTGAAACAACTTTGATTGGCGCAGCGATTGAAACAATTGAACGCATTGGCCCGTGCGATTCCCAAATAGAAATAGACAGAATTGAGGATGTGAGGGGAAGCAAAAGGGATTATATTTTAGAAAGAGCAAAAAAACTTATGCAGTCAATTGAAGGCTCTTCAGAGTCGCGCGAAATTTCAAAGCAGGTTAAAGAATCAAGAAGAATAGACAGCATTCAAAAATACGGAGAAGAAGAACTTCCGTGCGGAGATATGTCCGGACAGGAAATTATTGTAGTTGAAGGGAGAGCGGATGTTATAAATTTGCTAAAAGCCGGAGTTAATAATGTTATCGGCATGAACGGCACAAAACTTCCCGACTCAATAAAAAAACTTGGAAAAGAAAAACAATTAATTTTGTTTGTTGATGGAGACCGCGGAGGAAAATTAATTATTCAGAATGTTTTAGATAACGCGGAAGTAAGAGATATAGCAATAGCGCCGGACGGAAAAGAAGTTGAAGAACTTGCAGGAAAAGAAGTTTTAATGTGTTTAAGAAAAGCAATTCCGGTAAAAGAATATCTAAGGAAGGGTTATTTTCCAAAAGACGAAAAAGCTGAAAGCCTTGAAGAGGCGGTCAGCGAAAAAATTGAGTTAACTAATGAAAAAAAAGAAAAACTCAAAGAAATTTTTAAAGAGAACTTAGGAAAAGAAAAAGCCCTTCTTTTAGATTCTGAATTAAATGAAATAAAATCAATTTCTGTAAAAGGATTTGGAGCGGCTCTTGAAAAAATAAAAAAGGAACAAAAACCGGAGATTATTATAATAGACGGAGTTGTCACAAAAAATATTCTTTCAGATGCAGAAGAAGCAGGATTTTCATCAAATGCCCCTGACAATAAGTTACTTATAAGTTAATATTTTATGTTGTCACCATAAAGTTTATAAAGACCTTTTTTCTATATAAGAATACTGAAAACAATGTTTTCAGACAACTAAACAAAAAATGATAAAAATGAATACAAAAAACCTATGGGTTTTTTTCTTTGCATTGGCGAGCATTCTTTTAGTTGCTAACAATTTTGTTAGCGCTGGTGCATCAGAACTTGTAACAATTGATGATGTTAAGATAGATGATGTCTTTGCATCAGGAAATGAAGTAGCTGTTGTTGCTGGTGAAACAATAACCGTAAAAGTATTTTTCACAGCATTTCAGAGCGCTTCAGATGTCAAGCTTAAATTAGAGCTTGAAGGCACAAAGGTTAGTGAAGAAGCAGTAACTGCTCCTTTTACTGTTGAAAAAGGAAAAAAATACAGTAAAACATTAACTTTAACAATTCCTTACGAACTTCAAGACGAAGTTAGCGACGAATTAACTCTGGATATAAAAATCTGGAATGGTGACTTCAGAACAGAAGACAGCAGAATAAGCTTGAATGTACAAAGACCTTCATATAATGCAGCAATAATGTCAATAGATTCAGCGCAATCAGTTGAGGCTGGAAAAGTCTTGCCGGTTGATGTTGTTTTGAAAAACACAGGATACAATCGTCTTGATGACGTTTTTGTAACTGTAAAAATTGGCGCATTAGGTCTTGAAAGATCTTCTTATTTTGGAGATCTTGTAGCTATTGAAAACAAGAACAATGATGACACTCTAACAAAAAGATTCTTGATTGAAATACCATCAGATGCTAAAGCAGGAGCATATACTGTTGAAGTAAAAGCTTCTAATAACGACTTTAGTGTAAGCCAATCTAAACAAATTGCCGTAAAAAATGAATTCCCAAGCAGCGCGGTTGCAGCAGACATTAAAAAATCTGCATCAGTCGGAAGTGAAGCTGAATTTGAGTTAGTTATTGCTAACCCAACAAACAAATTGAGAGTTTTCAGAATCGTAACTGAATCTAACGGCGATTTAACAACTGGCTCAAGCGCGCAGTTAGTTTCTGTGCCTGCCGGCGAAACCAAAACAATTTCTGTAACAGCAAAACCTTCTTCAAAAGGAGACTACACATTTGATGTGCATCTTTTTGCCGGAGAGGAACTTGTTGACAGCATTAAACTTGGTGTCTTAGCAGAAGGCAGATCAGCTAGCAGCAGTTCAATTGTTGCTTTGACAATAATCCTTGTGATTATTTTCTTAGTATTACTTGGCGCTTTGATTGCTTTGATGAAGAAAAAACCTGAACAATCTGAAGAATTCGGGGAAAGCTACTACTAATTGCTTTTTTAATTTTTTATTTTTTCGTTTGCAATTTGCTTTTCCCTTTTCTTTCTTTAGAAATATTTATATAAATAAAAACAAATAATAAGAAAATGAAAAACCTATTTAATAAAATCACAAAAAAGGTAATTCTGCCTTTAGTGATTGCTGGAGCATTTTCATTTAATTCTTATTCTCAAATCTCTGAATTAGAGAAATATAATTTAGAAAATAAGCAACTTCACGAAGATTTTATCAATTTTTGCAAGGAAAATCCAAATAAAAGAAGTTTGGGTAAATCGCGAGACAATATTGAGCATTACCATATTGAGTTTCCTAATAAAAAATATTCTATAGATTTTAATGAAAAGAGATGGTTACATCTTGATGTAGAAGACACAAGTTTCTATGATGATAAAGGGGATGGATTAAATAATAACTCTTTAGATGAATACCTTTTTATTGATAAAAAGACTAATCGTCTAGAAAGCGAATTACTTGAAGACCTTCCCCCAGAAAAACAATTATTCGTTGCAAAACAATACACAAATTTAAAAAAACAAATCCTGCACGACGAGAAAGATATGGGATATTAAAATAGCTCGCAATAAATTGCTCGGATTTATTTAGAATATTCGTCAAGACAGCTTTTTTATTTATTAAATAATTAATCAACCTTCTAAAAACTTAAATATCATAAATTATGAATAAGAGAATGAAAACGTGATTCAGTTTTTTTAAAAGTTTTTGGAAATGAAGGAATTTTATATTATGAATTTTTGGACAAAGACACTATTGAAGGATTTGAGCATAAAAGAGAGGTCATACTTGGAAAAAATAAATTTTATAATCCGTCTAAAGAGTCGGATTTGGAAGAACTTATTGAAAGAATTATGATTAGCACAAAAAACTTCCCGGATGGAACACACGCTTTTACCGAAGACGGAAAATTAATTAGGTATTCTGCTGAATAACCTTTCTAACACCAATTAATCTTTTAAACAATCCTTCTCTTAAGATAAAATGGCTTATCTCAAAAACATAGAAAAAATGTTTGAAGAAACTAGATGGGATAAAACTAAAAAGTTTTTTAGAAAAAAAACAAAACAATTTATTGAATACAATAAATATGATAAAAATAAAAAATTAAAAAGTTGTATGAAATATCTTGCATATCCTTTGGTTATTTCAGCTTTAACGCCAATAAAATATGTTCTTGCAGGAATAATTATTGCAGAATATGGGGGATGTGAAAATAATAAAATAGAAATAACCTCTGAAAAAGAATCTGAAATAATTCGGGATTCGGCGCAAAACTCCTTAGAGTCAGAGACTTTTGATTTATATCGGATTGAAGATTAAACACTTATGCTTTTTATTTTTGAAAAAGAGACGCCAAAAATTATTTAAAGAAATATTCTATAATATAATTATATACCCCTCAGGTTTGCGCTGCAACCCTGGGTTTTTTTGCTTTCTCCTTTTTCTTTCTTAGAAAAAATTATTTCTTATAAAATTGATAAAATTGCTCTACTCCCGACCTCGCACGGGCAATTGCTAATTTAATTTACTCCCTACCACGAAGTCGCTCTACTCCCGACCCCGCTCGGTTATTTAATTTTATTAATTGTAAATGATTGTCCTCCGCGAAGTCGCTCGCAACAAGTTGCTCGGATTTATTTATATTCTAACTTAGACAGCTTAATCAAAGTATCATTAGATAAATGATTAACTTTACTTTAATTTTGGATGACGACAATTTTCTTAGCGTAGAAATCTGTGCTTGCACGATTTCGGAATGAAAAAGGAACAAAAAATGAGAAATTTTTTGACGCATTCGCCCAACGGGAATGAAAAACGGGAAGTTTTTCAACAAATTCGTCCAAGCGTGGCCGAATTAAAGCGTGGTCGAGTTAAACAGCTGATGGCGATGGAATGAAAAACGGGAAGTTTTTCAACAAATTCGTCCAAGCGTGGCCGAATTAAAGCGTGGTCGAATGAAATGAGCAGGTATTTTAATTCTATTAAATATAATTGTTTTAAGCGATTAAATAAATTCCAAAGATAATTAAACTTTCATACTAATTATCTTGCTTACTCCGTCGTGCATGCTGACTCCATAAAGAGTGTCTGCGCTTAAGATTACTTCATCATTGTGCGTTATAATGATATACTGGCCTTTTTGCATATATTTTTTAAGCAGACCTGCTAACCTTTCTGAATTTCTTTTGTCAAGAGCAGCGTCAATTTCATCAAGAATATAAAAGCAATAAGGATTTAATTCCTGTATTGCAAAAATTAAAGAAAGCGCCACAAGAGTCTGTTCTCCTCCCGACAGCGATTTTACATCAAAATATTTTCCGTGG
>JACOWL010000034.1 GCA_016176815.1 Candidatus Pacearchaeota archaeon | reverse complement strand
TCGCCCGAAATCCCGAGATAAATCTTGCAAAGTTTCACTAAAGTTCTACAAAACATTTTTAAATGAATTTCTGCACTTTTATACCATGTTAAAAGTCAGAATAAAATTAAACAGCATAGATATAGAAATGCTTAACTCTATTTGCGGATCTATTAAAGAGATGGCTAAAAAATCCGGAATTATAATAAGCGGACCCGTTCCTCTGCCGACTCAAAGATTAAAAATCACGACGAGAAAATCGCCGTGCGGAAACGGAACCGCAACATTTGATAATTTTGAAATGAGAATTCATAAAAGATTAATTGACCTGCCTGCAAATGAAAAAGTCTTGAGGCAGATTATGAAAATGCAGATTCCAAAATCTGTAAATGTTAAAATAGAGATGAAAGATTAAAATGGTTGATTTAAAAACAATCGGCTTTGAAATTCTAACTGAAAAAACCAAAGAAGAATTCCAAAAACTTTGGAATGAATATTCAAAAAAAATTGAAAACAAATTAAAGAATGTGGAAGCTGTAAAAATTCATTTAAAAGAACACAATCACGGCGGAAAAACAAAATTCAGCGTTCATGTTGCGGTTGATTACTCTGGAAAATTAATGGATGCAGAAGCTGTTGACTGGGATTTAAAAAGAACTTTTCACAAAGTTTTTAATAAAATAGAAACTGAAATTGAACATACTTTTCATTTAAGTGAGCAAAATAAAAGAAAGATTTAACCCAAAAAATTCCAAAGTGAAAAAGCCCATGGAGTTGGAATTTGCAGCAGCATTAATAATGCTCCGACAATCGCAAGATTTTTCATAAAATTTACTTTATCTGTTTGTTTTTGCGCTTCAGGCAGTGTCCAGAAATTATGAACAAAAAAAGCTGCAGGAAGCAAAAAAGCGATTAGCAAAATAATTCCTATTAATGTATAGACTCCCACCAGAATGCTTAATCCTCCTAATAAAAGAAAAAGTCCTGAAACAAATGTTGAAAATTTAGGAAAAGGAATTTTTTTAGAACCGGCATAACCTGCAATCATATTAAGATGCGCAAAATGATTAAAACCTGAATTAATAAAAAATAATCCAAGAATAACCCTTCCAATTAAAAATAAAACTTCTAATGTCATAAAAATAATAGGAAATAAGAGTTTTTAAATTTTTCATAGACATTAAAACTCAATTTATTTTTTATAATTCACAAAATAATTTCCTGTTTTCTCCCTTGCTTCAGAATAGCTTTTTGTGAACAATGCTCTCTAAATTCCTGCAAACATTTTTTAGAGCAGCAAGCGTTCATTTTCTTTTCACAATTTAAACACATAATCACCAGCTTGTCGCAATTGTGATTTTTGCAATTTCTGTACAAATCGCATAATTCCCCGCACAATTCACATTCTGAAATAGGGGGGCTGGTTTGATTAATATTAGTCATCAACCTTTTATCAAAAACAAAACACCTGCCTTCCCAAATCGTGTCTGGATATTGCTGGCAAAAATTAATTATTCCTCCGTGGACTTGTTGAACATCTTTGAATCCTTGCTCTTCCATATAAACGCCGGCTTTTTCACATCTGATTCCTCCAGTGCAATAAATAATAATTTTCTCCTCTTTCTTATCTTTGATTTTCTCAACAAAATCAGGAAACTGTCTGAAAGTTTTTATTTTTGGATTGATGGCTCCTTTAAATTTTCCGGCTTTGTATTCATAATCATTTCTTACATCAATAATCGTAAATTTTTCTTCTTTTTTATAAAGTTCAAGCAGTTCACTGGGATAGATGTATTTCCCTTTTTTATTAAGCATATCAACCGGCTTCTCAAATCTGATTATTTCTTTTTTTAATCTTACAAACATTCTTGTAAAAGAATGATCTTCAGAAAGTTCTTCCTTAAAAAAAACATCTTCAAAACCTTTCAATGAATGCATAAATTTCTTATATTCTTTTGTTTGTTCAGTTGTTCCAGAAATAGAACCATTTATCCCTTCTTCAGAAACTAAAACTTTTCCAAGCACTCCCAATTTTTTGCAAAATTTTAAGTGTTCTTTTGCAAAAGATTCCGGATTTTCAATTTTTTGAAATTTATAAAACAGCAAAATATTTTTATTGATTATTGCATTAATTGTATTAGCAATTGTATTAAAAAATAAACCAGAAAAAATGACAAGAGTAAAACTTGAAACAAATTACGGAAATATTACAATTAATTTATATTCTGATATGCCCATAACTTCCGGAAATTTCAAGAAATTAGTTGAAAGCGGTTTTTACGACGGAGTTATTTTTCACAGAGTTATTGACGGATTTATGATTCAGGGAGGAGACCCGCAAGGAACAGGAATGGGCGGTCCAGGATATACAATAAAAGATGAATTCACTCATGCTGGCGGAAATAAAAATCTTCGCGGAACAATTTCAATGGCAAATTCAGGTCCAAACACCGGCGGAAGCCAATTTTTTATAAATTTAGTTGATAATAATTTTCTTGACGACAAACATCCTGCATTTGGAAAAGTAATTGAAGGAATGGATGTTATAGACAAAATTGCAAAAGTTGAAACAGACGACGAGGACAGACCTTTTGAAGATGTAACAATTATTAAAGCAAGTGTTGTGGAATAATAATTCTTTTAAATCAAATCTAAATTACGACTTTATGTTACTTACATTTAAACCCGCATTTACTTTAGACAAACCATTTAAAGAGCCCAAAGTAGAAAATTGTTTAGACCATGCAATATTAAAAGAAAGGTTATCATGTGTAATTTATAAAAATTCTCAAGACAAAATTTGTGGAGAATTCTATATCGGAAATCATTTTTTAGATACTGAAAAAGGACCAATTGTAGAAAACAAAGAAACATTTTTCAAATCAGAAGAGGAAACAATAGAAAAAGTACTGATAAATCTTTGTAAAAACTACTCTGAAACTAAAAAATTAAATTTGAATTTAATACCTAAATTTAATTCGCCTTATTTAACCTCTTTTATATTTTCAAAAGAAAATGCGAAAATAAATATGTATTCGAGCAATGCCGTTCATCATTATGGTACAGGAGTTTTTAGGGAAAATATTCTTTGGGTAGGCGGTTCAGCGACGTATGGAAAACCAAACAATCTAGGAGGAAGATTTGGTGTAATCAGAGAAACAAGCAAAGAACTTTTATCAACTCTTTAGTGTAATTGATGTAAAATCTATTTAGAGATATAGAAATTATTAAAAAGAAAAAAGTTTAATCTTTTTTATGATAATAAACTATTTTAAAACAAAACTTTGGGGAGATTGTTATGTTGCTAATGAAAATTATATGAATATTGTTTCTATATCAAAAAATGATGTTTGCGTTTTTGCTGATGATGAAAGAATTTTTAGCGGTCCTTACAAAGAAATTATAATTTCTAAGAATAATTTTAAAAAAATAGAAGATTTCGCAGAAAAGAATAAAAGAAGAAAATTAACTGATATTCTAAAAATAATTCACCATAAAAGATCCTTTTGTTAAGATAAAAGGCCAATTTTATTTTAATGAAGTTTCTAAATTAAGAGATTATTTTTTCCACGAAAAACCGATTTTGGAATAAATGCTCGTCGCGAGGCGACTCGGATTTTTTAATAAATTAGTCCAGACAGCTTAATTAAAATGCCATTAGATGAATGATCAAACTTGTTTTTAAAAAATATCTCGGCGATAACTTTTCTTTAACTCGACCACGCTTTAATTCAGCTTTTTCCTGAAGATGAATTTGTTGAAAAACTTTCTGTTTTTCATTCCTTATTGGCGAGTTTGTCAAAAAATTTCCTATTTTTTGTTCGTTTTTCTTTTAGCGAAGCGTCTTGGATTTATCCTGACGCAGAGCAATATTCTGCGAAGCAGGTAATTACCTCTTAAAAAACAAAACTATTGCGAGAATAAACGAGATTAAAAATAATATAGCAATTATTCCATAAGGCATGAAAACTTTAGAAGATGAAACCTGCCAGATAGAAACAATAAATCCCAATAATCCAATAATGCCTAAAATCCAGAAACTTGCAGTTTTGTTATATTCTCCTGCCGGCGCCGTAATTTGCTGAACCGGCTGAATTTCAACAGCTGGTTTATTTTTTAAAGATTCTATTTCGCTTAATTTCGCTTTTCCAAGTTTAGTCAAGAAAATTTTATGCTCTCTTTTTTCAGCATAGCCTTTTTGAAGAACAGATTTAATAAGAAGATTTCCTGGGTTGTAGCCAAATTTATCCAAGATAGCATAAATTTCTTTAGGCGTATAAATGAAATTTAAGAAGTCTTTAGCCTTTGACATATAAAACATAAAAAACTGCATTATAAAAAGATTTATGTCCTCAAAAATAAATATTAATTAAAAACAATTTCTAACAGAACCCAAAAAATCCCAACATTTAAAAAGAATGTTTTTATTTAAAATAAATGGAAAAAGACATAGGGAAAATAAAAAAAGGAGAATATCAGGGAACAGTAACTGAAATTGTCGTCGGAGTCAGAGAATATAATGGAAGGGTTGGCGTTGATATAAGAGAATTTGCTTCAAGCGAAAAATATACCGGACCTACAAAAAAGGGATTGAGAATTCCGGCAGAAAATTTTAAAGATTTTAAAAAAATGATTAATTCTATAACCGACGAAGATTTAGTAGCGTCTGAACCAAGCGAAGCTCCGGCAAATAAATCAGCTGGAAAATCAAAGCCCGGACAAGAAGAATTGCCTGATTATTAAATATTTTCTATAAAAATTTTTTTGGTTTTTATTAAATTTAATTTTTTTAAATATTTTAAATTACTCTCGCAAAGTCGCTCGGATTTATTTATATTCTTACTTAGACAGCTTAATTAAAATATATTAAATAAATGTTTAACTCAGCTTCTAAAAGTTAGAGATAGCAACAATTTTCTTAGCGGAGAAATATGACAAAGTCTATTTCGTAGCCAATTAATTCTGCGAATGAAATGAGCAGGTATTCTTTCAACAAACCAAACATATCAAAAGCCTTTTAACTTCTTTAATTTTTATAAAACAAATTAAATAACAATAAATGCGCGCGCGAAAAATTTATAAAGCAGAGTTTATCCTAAATGTTAAGAAATTAAAATGACGGGAATAATGACTGAAATTTATGAAAATCAAAAGTATCTGCCTGCACTCTATGATAGATTAAACCAAAAACCAATCGAATCTGTTGAAAGATTTCGGGATAATATGATGGTAAAATATAGTTTTTTATATAGTTTTTTTCATGAAATTTCTCCTATTAAAACAAAAGTTGAAATGAATATTAGAACAGCAAATAAAGTCATTGAAGAAAGAGTATAAAATTTTTTTATTTTTTTAATTTCTCGCTTTAATTTTCATTAATCAAAAGCATATGAATAACTGCCGGATTATTAATTCTGAGAAGAGAACTATATAATTTATCACAGACAGCTAATTTTTATTATTAAATAATTGATTAACTTCATTTTCAAAATTGGTTACGGCGATAATTATTTCTTAGCCGAGCGACTTCGCGGAGGACAAAACTTTACAAATAATAAAATTAAATAACCGAGCGAGGTCGGGAGTAGAGAAATCTGTGCTTGCACGATTTCGGAGCAAAATTAATTCTGCGAATGAAATGAGCAGGTATTCTTTCAACAAACCAAACATATCAAAAACCTTTTAACTTCCCCTCTTTTCTCATTTATCATGACAATCCGACAGCCAATCGTCACAGTTTGCGGTCATGTTGACCACGGAAAAACTTCAATTTTAGATTCTCTTAGAAGCACCTCTGTTCAGGAAACTGAAAAAGGCGGAATAACGCAAAAAATTTCTTTCACAAGTTATCCTGCAGAACAGCTTAAAAAAACCTGCCCGCTTATTGAAAG
>JACOWL010000033.1 GCA_016176815.1 Candidatus Pacearchaeota archaeon | reverse complement strand
AAATGGGTTTCTTTTTTAGAAAAAAAGAAACTACATTGGTAGAAAAAACTAAAATAGTAAATAAAAAAGAGTTTGATGATGAAATTTAAAAATTCAGCAGTAATTTTTTCTTTGATATTAATGTTTTCTATTTTTAATCTTCCTTTTGTTCCTGCTCCGAGCCATCCTGAATTTGTTGGTGAGTGCGGCGCTGGAACTTTTCATGATTTTATTAATGATGAATGCCGCAGCCCCGAATTTATTGGTGAAGTAGAATCGTCCGGCTTTTTTGGCGGAACTTTTGAAGGAATTCGGTATGCTCTTTCAAATACTGAATCAAAAGCGCGACTTAGCGCCTTATTTACCGCTGAAGAAATCACTCAATTTGAACAAGCGCTTGCAGATGGAGATTATGAATCTGTAGAAAAAGCTGCTGGAGAAATTGGCCGAAGAATGAGTCAATCCAGCAATGCTATGGAGAATTATTATGGGGGAGTTGATCCAGGATATTATGATTATATTACTGGCATTGATGAAGGCAGTGTTTGGATTCCTATTTCAGACGCAGAGCGGGCGCACCAGCAGAATATTGCTGAAATTGAACGTTCTAAAGATAATATTTTAAGATTTTTAGCGGATGGTAAATTGACTCAAGAACAAGCTGATAAAATTATAAACGGAATGTCGGGGCCGGAAAAACTTTCTACTATAATTGCTCATAGCAAATATGAATTGATGCAAGAGGTTGTTGCAGATTCAGATGGGCAAATTACTCTTTTAGAAATGGAATATAGGGAAAGAGCCAACGATGATGCAATTGGATTTACTGAATTGCATTATAAAGATAGTGTTTCACGAGACGATATTGCCGAAAATAAATATATTTTGGATTCACTGAAAAAAGAAATTATAGAATCTGATGAAAGAGATTTTGCAGAAGTAGACGAATTATTTATGCAGGCAAGAATGGCTCAGCAGGATGCAAGAGACGCATTAGTTAATGAAGATTATAAAGAAGCTCATGAAAGTTTTCAAGAAGCAGGATATTTGATTAGGATTATTGATGATTACAACCGTGAAGGGAATAATGTTTTGAACAATGTCCATGAAGATTTTGATAAAACTTTTGAAGAAATAAATCAGGAAGTTGAAGAAGAAAATAAACAAATTATTGAAGATTATGAAACAGAAGGAGTCAAAGAAAAAATAATAGAAACTTATCCTGAATATAAAACAGAACTTCACAGAACTTATGATGGAGCAGTCAAGATTAATGATACGACAATGGAGATGGAATTGTTGAGACGCACTACGGCGGAGGATGGATGAAAGGAATTCCATATACAGATTATTCTTCTAATTTTGATTATGTAATGGGCGGCGACGGATTTACTATTCAAAGCCCTTTAACTGAAACACCCTATCTTGTAAAATATCCCGCGGATTATAAGCCGGAAAGATTTGAAAAAGGCGACGAGGTTTTTGAATATAAATATAAAACAGAAGAGGGAGAGTATTCAGTTGAATATATTGGCGAGGGAGTAATTATTCACAATCCCGACGGAACATCAGAATTTACAACTAACTATGCGGATGTTTCTCCTGTAGTGGTTGCTGTCGGCGGAACTGAATTTAGATATAATTCTGCTGGCTACGATGTTATTTCAGACGGAGAGGCAACAAGATGGACAGTAAATCCGGAATTTGGAGTTTATCAGGATTTAGTTTCAGGGAAAAAATATGCGCCGGAATATCAACATTATGGAGACATTGTATATACTGACGGATTTTATGAATATACTGTCGGAGAGACAAGAGTTGAATTTGATCCAAATACAAATGTATTTGTAATTAATGGGGTAACAACAATTACTCCTCCTATTCCTGAAGCTCCGGTTGGACTTGAGAGTGAGGCTGTAAAAGAAGGACAAATTACGACGGAACATGGAGAGAGCTGGACTTATGATGAAGCAACAGCAACTTGGATTTCTACTCTAATAAATGAAGAAGGAGAAGAAGTAACAAAAGAGATTGTTGAAGCTCCTTCAGAACTTTATAGATACGATTTAGAAAATGATGAATATATTGATACTAATGGAGAAATAATTTCAGAGCCTATTTTAGCCGGAGAAACTTGGAAAGAAGTTGGAGGAAAATGGATTTCAAGCTCCGGTACAGCTTATGATATGATAACGGAGCTTTTGCAAGAAAGTTTGCATATGATACGAGCGGAAGATATGTTTATAATCCTACGCAAGGAGTTCAGGGAGATTATGTATTTATGCGGGAAGGAATTTTAAAAGATTATGATTATTCTAATCCTCCTTCTCAAACAGATTCTAAAGGAGCAAAATGGACAATGAGTCCCGACGGAAGATGGTATACCGGAACACTAGATAACAAAGTTTATCCGGGTTATGAAAATTATTATCAGTCAAATGCTTTTGCAGAAGTTGGAAGAAAAGTAAATGTTGAGGGCAAAGAATATTTTGTTGACGCAGAAAAAGGATGGGCAACAACGGATGCTCAGGGAAATATTTATGCTGTCGGGCCTCCGATGGGACAGCCAAGTTCTGTGGTTCATGTACAAAATAGAGGAGGTTATTATAGCGTTTATGACGACTATGATTCTCGCCTTGATAGAAATTATAATTATGTTTCAAATGGAAATGCTTATTATTATCCTTCCGGAGTTGATCCTTCAGCTTTAACTTCAGACCAAAGGGAAGCATATAGAGTTGCTAAGGCGCAAGGATATGATTCTGCGTCGGGAACTTGCTTTGGCGGATGTTATGCCGGAGGATATACGAATTATGCAGCTGGTGCTGGTTCTACGCCGGGAGTTGCAGCAGGAACTACATATTCAGATAATAGCGGAGTTAGCTGGACAAAAACAGATTCCGGAGATTGGACAAGTTCTGACGGAAGAACATATGGAACTCCCCCAAGTTATAGTTGGAATGTTTATTCAGGAGGAAGCGGTTATTCTGGAGGATATAATGCGCAAGCCGCTGCTGACGGATGGCCTGGTGGCGCTTATCCAGGAGGAGTTGCTCCTTATAGTGGACCATATACTGGTCCGGTTACAGGAACTTATACTTATTCAGGAGAAGATTATGGATATGGAAGGAGAGATTATAGTAATTATGGAAATTATTATTCAGGAACTTATGCTTCTGGCGGGGCAGCGGTTGGAACAACAACTATCTATAACGGACAAACTTATACAGTAACAGCAGAAAAAGGATGGACGGATGCGTCGGGAAATGCAGTAGCGCCTCCTCCTGGACAGCCAAGTTCTGCAACCGGATATACAGGAACTCCATACTCTTATTCGGGAGGATATGGAACTCCCTATTCATCTGGACCTGGAGGATATGATGCAACAACAGGAAGTTCTGGATATTATTCTGGAGGAAGCTGGGTTTCTACTTCCCCCTCATCAACTTATACGGGGGGAAATTATTATTCAGCACCGAGTGGTTATTATGACAGTTCAGGAACATGGCAATCTTCTACAACTTCTACAGGAACATATGCCGGCGGAAATTATTATACTGGAGGATATCCAACAGGAACTTATGATGCAGCGACGGGAACTTATAGTTATCCAAGTTATTCTGGAAGTTATCCAACTAATACAGCATCAGGAACTTATTCAGGATATGCCTATAATTCAGCGACGGGAACTTATACTTATTCAGGAGGATATGTTTCTCCAGCGTCAGGAGGATATTATGATTCAACAGGAACTTATGTTCCAAGCAGCGGGGGGTATACTTATTCGGGGGGAACTTATGATTCTTCAACAGGAACTTATTCTACAGGAGGATATTCTGTCGGAGGAGGAACTTATGATTCTTCAACAGGAACTTATACTTATTCAGGCGGAGGAGACACTAGTTCGTCAACGAGTACATCAACAAGCACTTCGACAAGCACAGATTCAAGTTCAACCAGCACGTCAACAAGTACAGATAGTGGAGGAACTTCCACTGGAGGAGTAGTTTCAGATATAGACAATTCAGACTCAGAGAGAGTTTCAGGAAGAAATTGGTTTAGAGATTTTTGGAAAAAACTTTTTGGGTGATTTCTTAAAAAGACGTTTGTGAAAAAGATTGTGCGAGTATGAATCAAATTTTTATAATGAGAATAAAAAGTTTTCAAAAGATTTATTTAAAAATTTTTAGTTTTTAAATCCTAATCTCTCCCGTCTGCCAATCTCTTAAAATAACTCTTGCGGTTCTGTCTATATCTACAATTCCGCCTTTTTTTAAAAATCCTTTTTTTCTCCCGAGCTCTTCAATTAAAATTTCTGAATCTCCGCCCGCCTGAATATTATAAAATTTTTCTAAAATTTTGGGATAAGCGCTGATTAATTTTGCGACTACAATTTCCGGGTCTTTTACCTGGCTGTATGAACGCCCTCCGGCAATTGTCTGTTTTGAAATTTTTTCTTTTTCAGTGTGAGAGTATTGTTTTTCAGGGATTACCCCGGGGCTGTCAAGTATAAGAATATTTTCATCTAATCTTAATTTTTGGATGCCTTTTGTAAATCCCGCTTCCGAGCCGACTCCGGCTGAACTTTTCCCGATTAATAAATTTATCAAAGAACTTTTTCCTGTATTTGGATAGCCGATTATACCGACAATAATTTTTTCTCCAAAATTTTTTTTAATTTTCTTGGAATAAATTTTTATTAAATCCCTTAATTTTTTTATATCTCTTCTTTCTTTGCAGGACACTAAAATACTATGCCCTAAATTTATTTTTTCCTTTTTTTCTAATAAAAGATCTGATTTATTTAAAACATAAATTAATTTTTTATTTTGTTTTTTTATTTGCTCTTCAATTTCCGGGTCAGAATTATATCCGAATCCTGAATAATTTTTAAAATAAGCATCGGATATTTCCCCCGTTGTTTCCTCATATTTTCAGTATTTCTTGTTCTTCTTGAAGAGAAGCTGTATCTTAGTCTCATAAATAATTTAAGAAAAAGCAGTTTTTAAAAATAGCTAACTAAGAAAACCTTGAAAATTCAAAAATTCATAGAAAAGTATTTAAAGAAAAGTGATTTTTTCTATTTAAGTTCGTCATTTTTGTATAAAAACACAAGTTTTATAAATAAAATAAAAAGCCACAATAAAGGAAAAATGAAAATATTACAAATATCTAAGCCTGTTCTTCCAATAAAAATAGACATGAAATATGGGGGAATTGAAAGAGTTATAAGGGATCTTGATGAAGAATTTGTAAGGATGGGGCATGATTCTTATGTTGTTGCTCCTGCAGATTCAGTTATCAAAGGTAAATTAATTCCTTCTACAAAAAATGGGGCATGGAATAATCATGGCGGAATATTTTATAATGAAAATCAAAAACAAAAGGCATTAAAAATTCATACAAGCGTTGCTATTGATGCAATAAACCAAATAATGCCTGATGCAATTCATGACCATCTTCCGTTGATAATGCAGGAACAATATCTTAAAAGCGGATTAAAAAACCCAATGTTGACTACTCTTCATGGCTCTTTGCATAGTGAGAATGGAATGTCTTCAATTCCTAATCCAACTCCTAGCGTTATTTATTCATATAATCATTTTAATTCAATAAGCGAATCACAAAGAAGTTTTTTTAGTGAATTAATTCCTGTTGAATTTAATGTTTATAATTCTATACGCGTTGACGATTATCCTTATCAAGAAGAGAAAAGAGATTATCTTCTTTCTTTAGGCAAAATAGGCATTAATAAGGGACAAGATACTGCAATTAAAGTTGCCAGAGATCTTGGAGAAAAATTAGTTATTGCAGGCCCTATTCATGCATTTAGGGGCCCTATTAAAGATTTTTGGAAGAAAAAAGTTAAACCATTTATTGATGAATTTTATTTAGACATACCCACAAATCAAATTAATCAATTTACTAAAGAATTTTCTGAGAAGAATTATGGTAAAAAGGGAAGGGTTGTCTATGTTGGAGAAGTGAATGATAATCAAAAGAAAGAATGGTTTAAGTATTCTAAATGTTTTTTGATGCCGATTAGGTGGCATGAACCTTTTGGTTTGGTTATGATTGAAGCTATGGCAACCGGAACTCCTGTTGTTTCATATAATCTGGGGGCCGTTTCAGAAATTATTGTTCATGGAAGAACTGGTTTTGTAATTCCTGCAGAAAACTACAAATCGTTTAGAGATTCAATTAAACTAATTTCATCTATAAAACCAGAAGATTGTAGGGGGCATGTTAAATATAATTTTGATATTAAAAAACAGGCTAAAAAATATATTGAGATTTTTAAGCATATTATGAATTAATCTTTTGTCTTTTAAAATATTCTTTTGCAGCAATTGTCCATAATTGTGGATCGCATCCTCCTTTTTGGAAGCTTCCATTTTCTAACTTAAAGATTTCCGAGTTGGTATCAAGATATTTTATAATTCTTGAACTGATTTCCATAATTTTTTTTAACCTAAATTTTTTTGCGCCTTCATAAATTATTGCCTGTTCAAATGGCCAGACAGTTCTTGAATGATATCCATTTTCTATTTTATTCGCTATATTTGGATCTAAGGTGGAATATCCAATTTTTGTTTCTAATATTTTTGCATTTTTCAAAATTTCATTGATTTTCTCTTTTGTAATTTCATTTTTTTCTAAATAATAAAGTATATGCAACATATCTGAAGAGATTCCCCGTATGGCTCCTATTTTATCTATAGCAATATAAAAACTTCCAAGTTTATAGTCCCATAATTTTTCTAATGCTTTCTTCATTTGGATATAATTTTCTTTTAATCTTTTTGATTTAAATAACTCTGATGCATATTTCATTGCTCTCATATTTTGTATATGCGCTAATGTGAAAACAGCAGGATAATTTGGCTCACCTTCTTTTCTATTAATCAAAACAGAATCTTTCCAGTATGTAACTTTCAAAGCAAACTTTTTTGCTCCGGCGAATTTTGGATTTTCTGTAAATAATCCTTTTTGGAGATGTTTTTCTATATATTCGGCCGCTTTTTGAATATTTTCTCTTTGATTTTCGAATAATGTTTTATCATTTGTCAACTCTAAATATTTTTTATGACCAATTATAAAAAGAGCAGTGGTATCGCATGCGTTAAATTTTGTTGAAAGATTTTCTCTTTTTTCAAAGATTACTTCAGGATATTCATGAAAAATTTTTCCTGGCTCTTCTCCAGTTATCGGATTTTTTTTAGAGCCCTGATTTAAAGCGCAAAAACACAGCTGATTTTTTAACATCTTAGCATTATTCATTAATATTGCTGAAATTATTCCATCTCTTGTAAAATTTCGTGTGAATTTTGGGATGCCGGCATTATAAACTTCTATATTTCTAAAAACATTTTTTAATTTTTTTAGTTCATCCATTTTTTATCACTTTTTATAATTTAGTTGAAAACATTTATAAATTAATTGCAAGGACAAATTTTGAGCTGAAAATTTTTGAATTAACAAACATATTTTTCAAAACGCCCCGACCGAGATTCGAACTCGGGTTACCACCGTACTCCAAAAATTTGGATGAGGCTCGCATTGAGATGCCAGATTTTATTCTTTTATGAAGATAAAATCGCCTCATTTGAGAGGGTAGCGTTCTTGACCACTGAACTATCGGGGCTTTACTCTTTACTAATTATTTATTAATTTATATTTAAAAGTATTCTTTTAAAGAGAAAAGCTCCGCAGGAAAATATCCTACACTCTCAAATTGAGAGGGCGAGCATTTTGCTCTTGACTAAATAAAATAAGATCAATAATAAATAAAATTAATAACAAGAGTAAAATGGGAGTTAGCGTTCTTGACCACTGAACTATCCGGGCACATTAATTTAATAAAAATCTTTTTTATAAATCTTTAGAAATACTACACTCTCAAATGAGAGGGCGAGTAGATATAAAATAAGAAATTTATTTATAAATTTAAAATCACAAAAATTCCGAGAGTGTTTGCCACAAAAGCTATTATTGCGAGCGACAAAGGTTTTATTCTTCCAAGCCAAGCCAGCATCGAAACTCCAAGTTCGTCAGGCAACGGCGAAGCGATTACGATTCCTGCGAAAGCATACATAAGATAATGTTTTATTTTTCTGCCAAGATGCGGTTTTAAGGAAATTATTTTTTTCATCGCTTTTGTTTTCTCAAATCTTCTGAATTCGTCCATAAAAGACATTTTTATAATTCCAAAAATAGCCAGGTCCGCAAGCATTGCAAAAAATCCTCCGACAATCGCGGAGAGAAAAATATTTTGCGGATCCATAGTTACAAAAGCGCCGATTGCAAACGGCATTGTAAAACCGAAGGAAAAGAAAAATCCAGCAATTGCAACTCCGAAATATCCCGTTCCAAGCAAAGTCATAAACTCTTTGACGGAATCCAAAGAAAAAACAAAATATGCAGCAAATATGCAAATTAAAAGTAAAGTTAGCTTTGGATATTTGAATTTGAATAATTTTTTCATTTTCTCTTTTATTAAATAGCCCCACCAGGATTCGAACCTGGGTTACAAGGTTCAGAACCTTGTTTCCTTGACCGCTAGAAGATGGGGCTCTATTAAGATAATAAAAAAAGAAGATTTATAAAACATTTTATCCTTAAGATTATATGGTTGAAAAAAATAATGACCACATAATTTTTGCCTGGCTTGCAGTTGGCTTTTGTCTGGAATTTTTGGTAAACTAATTATTCTATTTTGGGTATTCTTAGCAATCCTTTGGGCAATGGCTTGGATTAATTCTCTTTCAGGAGAAGAAAAAAATACCTGGCTTATTGGAGATTTGGCAGAGAAGATAAAATTGTAAAAGAATTTCTAAGAATAAAAATGTTCGCTTGTCAAAATCTCGCTCAAATTAATAAAATTATTATCGCAGACAACTCTCGGCAATTAATTCAACCTATTCATTTTAATTTTTATCCTCTATCCTAATAATTTTCTTATTTATTCTTCAGGATGCCCCTTAAGATATTCCTTTTTCTCTTCCTCAATTGCTTTAATATCGCTTTCTAATTTTTCAGGGCTTATTTTCAATTCAGGCTGATACTTCCTTGGAAGTTCGCCTTTTTTTCCAAGAATTTCATCTTCTATTTTTTTTACATAATCCGAAATTTCTTTTGCAACATCAGCATTCACGCTTATGCTGTCAATTCCTTTTTCAACAAGAAATTTCACCATTTCTTTTTTGCTTCCTGCCTGACCGCAGATGCTTGTTTCAACTTTATATTTTTTGCAGACTCTTATAACATAATCTAATTGTCTCAAAACTGCAGGATGCATTTCATTATACAAATGCTGAACTTGCTCATTTCCTCTGTCTATGGCCAGAATATACTGAGTTAAATCATTTGTTCCAAAACTTATAAAATTAGACGGAAATTACTTGAGGCAGCAAAATCCCAATTCTTGCTTTTTGCCGGCTGACTCTCTGAAGAGCTTTTAATTCAGCTTTTAATATTTCCGGATTTTTGAGGCTGAATCTTATTCCATGCATTCCAAGCATCGGATTTGCTTCAATTTCTTTTGGAGCGCCGTCTAAATTTTTAAATTCGTCGCTCCTTATATCAGAAGTTCTCACCCAAATTTCTTCAAAATATTTTCCTATTTCATTAATTCCTTTAAAAATAATCTCTTCATAATCTTTTATTTTATTTTTCTGCAAAAAATAATTTGGATGCTTTCCGGATTCCGCAATTATCCCCTCTATCCTCGTTAATCCAATTGTTTTTATTCCTGTTTTTGCCGCTCTCTGAGCAAATGTCGGCAAATCAACAATCACTTTAATTTTTGTTTTTGTCTGCGCAGTCACAGGCAAAATTTCTTTTTGTTTTGTTTCAGAAATTTTCCCCTTATAAATTTTACCGGAATAAGCGTCCATAGTAATAATTTCTCCTTCTTTTAATTTAGCAGTTGCCTCTCTTGTTCCGACGATGCACGGAATCCCCATTTCTCTTGAGACAATTGCAGCATGCGCCGTCAAACCGCCCTCGTCGGTAATTATTCCCGCAGATTTTTGCATAGTGACTACCATATCCGGATTAGTCATTTCTGTAACCAAAATATCTCCTTCTTTTATTTTCTGCAAATCATTTGTTTCTCTGACAATTTTAATTTCTCCGGCAGCAATTCCGGGAGAAGCGGCAAGACCGGTTAAAATAATTTCTCCCTTTAATTCCGGATGTTCTTCTTTGCCGGCTTTTTTTTCCAGCGTCGTAATTGGGCGGGTCTGAACAATAAAAATTTTAGAATCTTCAATTGCAAATTCTATGTCCTGGGGCTTTTTGTAATGCTCTTCTAATTTTAATGCGTATTCTGCCAGACCTTTTATTTCATAAGTTGTTAAAACCTGCTCTTTTGATTTTTCTTCTTTTAAATTAAGTGTAATATTTCCGCCCAAAGAATTTCTGGTCATTGCAATTTTCTTATCTGATATTTTTTTATCAAGAATTTCTAATTTTTTTGAAACTTCGTATTTATCCGGAGTTATTCTCCCTGAAACAATTCCTTCACCCAATCCAAAAACAGCTTCCATAACAACATTTTCGCTTTTGCAATTTGGATCTTTTGAAAAAATTACCCCTGACTTGTCTGAATTAATCATTTTTTGGACAACTACTGCCAGACTCGCCTGTTCGTGCTTAAATCCTTTTTTTATTCTGTAATACGCTGCTCTTGAGGTGAAAAGCGACGCAAAACATTCTTTTATTTTTTCTATCAGTTCTTTATTTCCTTTGACATTTAGATAAGTTTCCTGCTGTCCCGCAAAACTTGCTTCTGCTAAATCTTCTGTTGTTGCGCTTGAGCGGACAGCCGCAAAAACGGGCTCTGAAATTGCTTCTAAAATTTCCAATGCTTCACTTTCTTCAATGTCATAATCCGTGACGCTGAGAGTTTCATAAGCTTCTATAATCTCTTTTTTCATTTCTTCAGGAAATTCAGAATTAACTATCAATTCTCTAATCTGTTTTGTCGATTCATCTAATTGTTTTGTGTTTTCATAATCTATTTTAGATAAAATATTTTTTATTTTATCATCTAATCTTGCTCGTTTAATAAAATAATCATATGCCTGCGCGGTCACCACAAATCCGGGGGGAACAGGAATTTTTAAATTAAATATTTCAGAAAGATTTGCGCCCTTTCCGCCGGCAACGGCTCCTGAATCTTTGCTTAATTCAGAAAACCATTTTACAAAATCTATTTTAGATTCAATTTCACCACCCATAAAATAATTAATTAAAAAGAATTAATAAATGTTTTGTTGTTAATTATATTCCAAAAATCCTGTTTTGAAGATAAAATAACTTAGATTTATATTTTCAAAAATTTTTTTATAAGCAAACATTTTTAATTACTTTTATGATTATCCTTAATTCTTCTATTCAAATCTATGCCCTTTAAAGCTCGGCAAGCTAACTCTTCTTTTTCAGATTTATTTAGTTCCAATTTATAATCTAAACTGTTTATTCTATTTTCAAGTTCTCTCTTTTCTTCAAGCTTTTTCTGATATTCAGGATTGTAAAATCCAATCAGGACCTTATAAGGAAACTTCAGGATTTCACAAAAGATTTTTCTTGCGCTATATAAAAAATTTTGGTTTGTCATTTTATTTTTTCCCCCAATAAAATATGTAAATATCGCAGATATTTAAATCTTTCTAATGTAGTAATTATTAAATAACATCTTATTAGAGCTTTAAAATATTATCCAAATTTTATTTATATAATAAAAACTTAATAAACAGAAAATCCAGCTTAAAATTTATTTTTCAAATTCCAAGAATATAAGAACAAGGTCTATAAGAGTTTATCGGATTTATTTTATTTCTTTTTAAATTCTCATGCTTTAAATCCTCATACATAATCTTAGAATCAAGAGAATTATTCTTCATATTATTTTGATTATCAGAAGAGATTGCTTCTGAAGTTCCCCTAAAAATAGCATAAACGCCGCTAAGACATGCAGCTGCTGATTTATATAAGCTTGTGATTTCCATTTTTGTATAAAATGTATAAAGAAAACCAATTTATAAACTTTTGCATTATTTTAGTTCTTTGAAAGTGACTAAGATTAACTAAACAATTATTTGAGAAAATAAAAGGCTCTGTTGAAAATGTTTTGAATTCGTAACTTTCTTTGGCTCGGATATTAAATATTGAAGGGCGGGTTTTTCAATTGAGCGAAGCGAAATTGAAATTTAGAGGGAATTTGAATTCAAAACGAAATGTAAAAAATAGATTTTCAACAGAGCCAAAATAAAAGATACTTTTATAAATTAAATTTTTCTTCTTTTGTTATGGCATTAGCATTATGGTTATTAATCGCAATAATTGCTTTAATTGTAATTATCTTCGTTGGCTATTACAATAGGTTTGTAGTTTTAAGCAACAGAATTGACAATTCTTTAAGCCAGATTGATGTTCAACTTAAGAGAAGAGCGGACTTAATTCCAAATTTAATGGAAAGTGTTAAGGGATATATGAAGCATGAAAAAGGGATTATGGAATCGGTGAACAATGCAAGAAAGGCGCTTGTTGGAGCTAAAGATTTGCCGTCAAAAATGAAAGCTAATAATATTCTGGAAAATGCTTTAGGAAAATTATTTGCAATTGCTGAAAACTATCCGGACTTAAAGGCTAACACAAATTTTCTGCAGCTGCAGAATGAATTAACAACAACAGAAGACAAAATAGCATATTCAAGGCAATTTTATAATGATTCAATTTTAAGCTACAACAACAAATGCAAGATGTTTCCCGGAGTTTTCTTTGCGAATATGTATGGATTTAAAGAAAAAGAATATATAAAAATCGCTGAAGCTGAAAGAAAAGTTGTGAAGGTGAAGTTTTAAGAAATTATATTTTTTAGAAATCAATACAATAATGTTTTTAAATGTGATTTAGTATTCTTTTTTATGACATATACTTCGGTAATTGAGAAATGGCAGAATATTGAAGATGGTAAAGTAGAATATAATTTAAAAATATATGATGGTTTCCTTCCCCATAAGAACGAAAGAACCCTAAAAAGACTTAAATGTGCTTACAGTGGAAAAAATATTAATGATTTAATTGATAAATGTAAAAAAGACAGGATAAGATATCAACATGCTCCAGGTAAATATGTTGATCACACTACCACATTAGATTATCCGGCGGTTCAGGGTTCAATGTTATATTCTCCTGTTTCTCCTATCCAACTCTCAAAATTTCACAAAAAAATGATTGAGTCTGAAGAATAGACTGCAGAATTTTCTTTGCAGGAATTTATAGGTTTAAAGAAAAAGAATACATAAAAATTGCTGAAGTTGAAAGAAAAGTGGTGAATGTGAAGTTTTAGTTATTTTATTTCTTAAATCTTTGAAGGACGACCAGTATATTTATATCCCCCTGGAAGGTTTTTTGTTTCTTTACAAATTCCTTTAAAGAATTTTTCTCTTTCTTTTTTTTCAGTTTTACTATTTGTAATTATTTCTTCCTTTTTTCCATCAGGACTAAAGTAAGTAATTTCCCTAATTTTATTCTCTTTACAAATATCAGAACAATAAAGGAATAATTTTGAATTATCCGAAAAATAATATGTTGAAATAAATGACAAGGGTCTTCCATAAATGTCTCTAAATTCAGATACTGTAATTTCCATAGAATCTAATTTTGGTTTTGGCTGACTAAGACACCATTTTTCAACAAGCGATTCTCCAGTATTCTTTTGCCCATTACTTTTCAAAGGCAAAAGACTAAGCGCAGTAATTCCAGCAATTAAATAATTTTTCAAGTTTTTCATGCAAATCCTAAACTCTCTCTCTCTCTCTCTTTATAAACATTTCGTTACTTTGAAATTAGTACATATTAAAAGCAAAACATTTAAATATCTGTGTATGTATGTGTATGCATGGCAACAAAAACAATTTCCATAACTGAAGAAGCATATAACAGATTGGCAAATCTAAAAAGAGAAAATGAAAGTTTTTCTATAGTAATCAATAGAATAGCGGGAAAAAAAGAAAATTTAGATGATTTTATCGGCATTTGGTCTAAGAATACTGCGGATAAAGTAGAAAAAAACATAAAAAAAATAAGAGCAATAAGGGATAAAGAAAACAAAAAAAGAATTAATAGATTAAGGGGGACATTTAAATAAATGGTTTGTCTGGAAACAACTTTTCTTATTGATTTTTTTAGGGGAAATAAAGAGGCAATAGAAAAATATAAAAAAATAAAAGAAAGCGGAAAATCTTTGAAGGTGACGGCGCCGAGCATAACTGAAATAATAAGCGGGGCAAGTCTTAACATTAAAAACGAAGAAAAAGAAAAAGCGATAGAATTTTTTTCAAATTTAGAAATTCTTGAACTAAATAAAAAAAGCGCAATACTCTCTGGAGAAGTAGAAGCAGAACTCATTTTATCCGGAGAAACCATCGGAATAATTGATATATTAATTGGATCAATTTGCTTGTCAAATAATGAAACTCTTTTAACAAGAAATAAAAAACATTTTGAAAAAATCAAAAATCTAAAAATAGAAAGCTACTAATTAATGCCCCCTTATTTCCTTTAATGAATTATAATCAATAATTTATATTCTCTAAAACATAAAATTATAAATAGTTTTGAGTCTTTCAAAAAGCATGAAAATTAAGTCTATGAAATATCTTTTTTTGTTTTTAGGGCTTGGAATAGCTAACCAAACTTCCTCTCCAAATATCGCTCTTTATGCATCCTTAAACAATGCTTCTAAAATAAATGAACTGGAAAAAATAAAAAAAAGAGCAGAAATTATTGAAGAATTAAAAAAACCCGTTTCATATTTTTATCCTCCAGTTGATGCCGGTCAAGTTTCTTGTGTTTACGGATACAGAAAAGATAAAACAGAATTTCATAAAGGAATAGATATTGGAATTGTTGGAAATGCATCATTAAAATTTGCTAAAAGACCGGATGTTCTTGCTGCAGCTCCCGGAATTATTGATTTTGCAGGAAACAAAACTGGCTATGGAAAAGTTGTAATAATAAAACATAACAATAATTTAGAAACAATATATGCTCATTTAAATAATTTTTTTGTTAAAAATGGCGATAGTGTTTTGGCTCAGCAAAAAATAGGTGAAATGGGAAGAAGCGGAAAAGTAAGATCTGATAAAAAATCTTCTAAAATTCATTTGCATTTTGAAGCAAGAAAAGATAACAAGCCATTTAATCCCAACAAATATTTTAAAGGTTATAAAAAAATCGGAATAGATGATACTCTTTATTCATCTTTTTTAGCATCTCAAGAATCCAAAATTGAACGGAAATTTCCCGAAGTAAGAGAAAATTTACAAAAACAGGAATATAATTTAAAATCAAATGCAAAGACTATAGAGCCATTTTACTCAATTCAAGTAGCCGCAACATTAACAAATTTATCTAAAAATGAAATAAAAAATCTTGAAAAAATGTATGAATGTTCTGTAAAAGAAAATAAAATTAATGGAATGTATAAATATTCAATAAAACAATTTAGCTCTCTTGAAGAAGCTTTGGGATTTAAAAATTCCATTAATTCTAAAGATAATCTTGGAATTATGGTTTACAAAAACAACGAGATAATTGAGACAAAATGGAATTAATCATGCATAATCTTAGATACATCAATCAATAAATAATTTAAAGAAACAATGAAAAGTCAAGAATATATTTTGGTTGGAGATGAACTCTTAGTCTGTGTTTTAAATAAATTTCCAAAGAACCCTTTCTTATTTGAGAGCGAGGACGATTTAAGTTTGGCTTTTTATAAAGCAAGTTTAAAATCTAAATACCAGAATTTGTTTAAAAATTATCCTTTTGATAAAAATGGAGTTATGCCGTATTCAAAAAAACTTGGTGAAGGTATTGATACTCTGAGAAAAAGCCATATTTTAAATTATGTTCAATTTAGAGGTTATCAGATTTCCAGAGGAATTGATTTTAGATTTGACAAATTTATTGCCGGAAAATTAAATGATAATCAAAAAAAGAAAATAAAAAATTTGTCAAATTATTTAAAACAAGAATTAAAAAAAGCAGCGTAAATTGAAATTTATCTTTAGTTAACCTTAAAAATATTCATTTGCTTTTTCTTTTATGCAACGCATTGATTTCAGAGACCAAATTTCAGGAAATAAATGGAAATCTTTTTTCTTGATGCTGATTGTTGTCGTCTTTATAGTTGCGCTCGGTTATGTAATCTCTATGGCGTTTGATCCAGTTTATTTTTCTTTTATAATGATTATTGCAATTATCTTTTCAATTTTTTATATTATGATTGGTTATTATAACTCGCACAAAATTGCAATTGCTTCAGTTGGAGCGAAACCAGCGTCTCGGGAAAAACATAAAATATTTTTTGATTTAGTTGAAGGATTGACTCTTGCTTCAGGACTTCCAATGCCAAAACTTTATGTTATGCCTTCACAGCAAATTAATGCTTTTGCTTCCGGAAGAAATCCAAAAAAAGCGGTTGTCTGTGTAACTGAAGGGGCTTTAAATAAATTAGACAGGCGCGAATTAGAAGGAGTTTTAGCCCACGAATTGGGACACGTCGGAAATTATGATATTCGTTATATGACTCTTACAGCAATATTAGTAGGAATGATTGCAATTATTTCCCAAATTTTTTTAAGAAGCTTGTTTTTTTCAGGGGGCAGAGGCGGAGACAAGAAAAATGCAATTTTTATAATAATCGGAATTGCTCTGGCAATTCTTGCGCCGATTGTTGTCTGGCTTGTTCAAATGTCAATTTCAAGAAAAAGAGAGTATGGCGCTGATGCAACGGCCGTAAAATTTACCCGTTATCCGGAGGGATTGATTAAAGCTTTGGAGAAAATAAAAAATGAGCATGCTCCTCCTGAAAAGAAAATTAGCAAAGCCGTTGCGCCTTTATTTTTTGCAAATCCTTTTAAAAATTTGGGTTCAACTCATCCGGATATAAATAAGAGAATTGAAGTTTTGAAGAGAATGTAAAATGAATTTCATAAGAGGTTCTTTGCTTGTTTTTATTTCTGTATTGCTTTTAATTTCTTTATTAGTTTTAGGAATTTTTGCAACTTTAAATTATTCTCTAAAGTATGAAATAATTAAACCACAGATTAAATCTTTTGTTAAAGAATTTGTTGTAAATGAAGTTAATAAAACCATAATTGATGAACAAGTGGAAATTTTGCAAACTCACTGCAAAACAACCCAGGATTACGCGTTCAATGATGAAACAACTAATTATACTTTTGTAATTCCCTGCGAAGTAATCTCTGAAGGCACTGACGAAATAATTAATGTAGAATCTGAGATTTTAATTGACAGATATTATTTAAAAAAATATGAATGCGGATTTTTAGAGTGTTTTAAATCTGAAACCCCCTTGTTTATAATTTCCCAGCATGCAAAAGATTTTTGGAAAAAACAATTTTATACTTTTTTGATTGTTTCTCTTCTATTAGCTGTTTTAATATTTTTGTTAGTTGAAAAGAAAAATAATTTTCCAATTCTTATTGGAGCATTGCTGATTGCCGGATTTTTACCTCTGCTTGCGCTCTCTGGAATCGCAAAATTTGCTGTGTCAAGTTTAGCTTCAGGCATTCCTTTTGATTTAAGTTCAATTGCATTAGTCTTTTTCAACAAAGCAAATTCTGTTTTCTTAACAGGATTTATTATTGGAGCAATTTTAATTGGAATAGGAATTTTTTGGGAATTAATAATAATCGGGCTGAAGATTGAACACTGGTTTGAGAGGAAAGATGATGAAAAATAAATTATTTGGGTCTTTCTGAATATTAACTTTTTAAAAAGTTGCAAATTTTCTCTAAGATGTCTTTAAATTTTTCGTGTTTTAATGAACCTATTTTGTATATTATTAAAGATTTTTCAACTGAAAAAATTTTGTCTAATCTGAGATAACTATCTATTTTTAATCCGCCTTCTTTAAAATCTTTTTTGTTAATTGAAATTTCAACAGAAGATTCTTGTGATTTTCCTGTTATTTGACTAACTATCATGTCTTCTCCTTTTGGAATTTTAATAATTAAAGCAGGTCTTCTTTTAACTTGCAACAAATTAGAAAAAGGAAAATCGAGAACTACAACGTCTCCCTTTACAAGTCTTTCCACGCTTCATCCTCTTCTTTAGTAAGCCAGGTTTTTGCTAGAGATTTTTCTGACCACAATGCAGTCTCAGGAAGAGATTTTTTCAAAATTATTTCATTATCTCTTTTAATTATAATTAATTTATCCCCTTCATTAATACCTTTACGCATTTCAATAGGAATTACTACTTGTCCTCTTGAACTCATTTTAGTTGTATCAATTTGCATAGATAAGATTAATCTTATTTATATTTAAATGTTTGTTTTTATATATCCCGAATTTTCATAATATTTTTTCTGAATGTTAAATTTGCTCGCAATAAATTGCTCGGATTGATTAAAATGTTGTCCAAGAAAGGTTTTATTTATGAAAATTAAATATATAATTAAAGCTGTTTAGAACAACTGGGCGGGTTACTGAATGCCTAAAAAAAATAAAAATAGAAACAATAAGAAAATTGCTATCTTAGAATAATTTTTTATTTTTTGTTCTCCTTATCCCATTTCCTTACTAAATCATCCACAAATTTTTTATTTTCAGGAGTGCCGTATTTTTTTATTTTCAGGAGTGCCGTATTTTTTAATTTCTTTTATATGATATGCGTCGCTCTCGCCTGCAATTTGCTCCGCTTTTATTTCTGTTTTCAGAGCTTCTGCAACTTCCTTGGAAAAAATAATCTCCTCTCCAAATGAGGTTAATCTTTTAGAATTGCCGATAAACTTTCCCATACTCATGAATTTTGCCGACTCTCCCTCTTTTTTTATAATTATCTGCCCGTTGTTTATAGAAATCCCAAAATTTATTCTTTGCTTGAATAATCTATTTTGCTCTGTCAAAGAATTTTTTATTCCCTGCGCAATTTTCAACGCGGTTGTTTCATTTTTAAAAGTTTTTGTTTTTAAAGGAGCCAGAACAAAGAAAAGATAATCCTGATTCTCATAAGTCATAGCTTTGTTGTCTTCGGCAAAATCAATTGCTCTCTGAAGAATTTTTTCAGTGTCTCCTTTTGTTTTCTGTATTTCTCTTAAATTTTTAACATGCAGGCAGACTGCGGTGGTTTTTTGCTGGTCCCCTTTTATTGACAAAGCAACGACTAAAGGACTTTTTGATTTTAATTTAGAAGAATTTTTTAAAGGAAGTTCAACGCCAGCCATCATCATTGGCTTTTCTTTTTTTGCAAATGAAGAAGGCATAAATCCAAAAAAAGATTTTTTATGCTGTTTCTTAAAAAACATATACGCTGCATAACCCAAAATTAAAATAATAAAAATCCAGGCAAATGAAAAAAATCCCCTTATCCCCCTTTTTTCTTTAGCGCCTATTACTCTTCCCGTTAAAAAAGAGCTTAGAGTATAAACATCCCCCCCTTCTTCCAAAACAGATATCTGATATTCTCCATCCGGAGCAGTCAGCGAATATTTTTTGCTTTCATCAACTTTTAGATTTGTATCCACAAAAACTTCCTGCTCTCCTATTTTTATTGTTAGAGGGGCGTCATAAGGAACATTTCCAACGTTAGTTATTATTAAAGTATTATTTACTAATGAAACATTAACATCTTTTTTTTCCTGAATAAAAAAAGTTGATTCAGCTGTTAAGCCGTTAAATTCAGCGCTAACTTCCCATACTGAAGATTTCTGGTTATATTTAATTGGAATTTCTAAATAATTATCTGTAGCTTTTTCAGTCTGCTCTATTATTTTTTTTTCATCGTCTTTAATTGTTATTTTTGCGGCTGCGTCTATATTTTTTCCTGTTTGGTCATGCAGGATTGTTTTTATTTTTGCATTTGTTCCGGGAACTACTTCCTTGTCAAGAATAAGTTCCAAGCTTGTCGGAACCTGAGTTACATCTATGTTATATGCTGTAAAACCCAAATTTGTTTTTTCATTAACTATCTCTCCAGGCTCTTCTTCATATGCGCTCAGTTCTAATAAATATCTTCCGGCTTTGATATCTTCCGGGAAAATTACATTAATTGAAAAAAAGCCGTTATTTATTGTATCGTGTTTGCTTAATAAACTTGATTCTCCTTCAACAACTTTAAGGTCAATAAATCCATTTGCAGGATCCCCATTTTCATTTAGCGCGCTTCCTTTTATTAAAGCCGGAACTCCCGGAGTAAAAATTGTGTTGTTTGATTCAGGAATAATTGTTATCTTATCTGAGACGCTGAATTCATTTGTTAAAACATAATCTCCTTTGAAAGTTCCTTTTACTTTGCATTTTCCTTTAATTTCACCGATTAAATTTTTTGTAAAAATTAATGAAGCTTCAACTTTTTTTTCTCCTCCTGAAGAAAGACTAATGCCATTTTTATAAAAATTTATTGATTGGCCTTCACAGATTAAGTCCATATAAAGAACATCTGTTGCGCTTACAAGAGATTTTACTGTCGCAGAAATTGTTAAAGTGTCTCCTAAATTATAAACCGAATTTGGCTGATCGTGGATAATTATTTCTGCGCTTGCAAATGATATAAGAAAAATTGCAAAAATTAATAAGAAAATTGCTCTTTTTGCCATCTTAAAATCAATAAGATTCTCTTTATAAATATTCTTATGCTATTCTGTAAAGTTTAAAAATAACTCTCCACTCAATTATTCATGCAAAAAGAGATATTTAATCCCTGGGAAGTTTCCGGGGATATTAATTATGGAAAATTAATTAAAGAATTTGGGTTGTCTCATTTAAAAGAACTTCCAAAAATTTTCAATGAAGAAACTGCATATAGACGAAAAATAATTTTTGCGCACCGGGATATTCAAAAAATTCTTGAAGCTATTAAAAATAAAAATAAATTCGTTATGATGACCGGATTAATGCCCACGGGAAAATGCCATCTTGGACATTTAATGATTATAAACCAGATGATTTTTTTTCAGAAACTTGGAGCAAAAATTTATATTGCTGTTGCTGACTTGGAAGCGTATAATGCGCGAGGGCAAAGCTTAGAAGAAAGCAAAAAAATTGCCAAAGAATATTTATCAAACTATATTGCAGGCGGGCTTGATTTAAAAAAATGCGATTTTTATTTTCAATCTGAAAGAAGCAAAAATGCAGAAAAATCAAATGCATATTATCGTCTGCAAAATATTTTAGCAAGGCACATTACCTTTAATGAATTCAAAGCAGTTTATGGGGAAATATCGCCCGGAAAAATGTTGTCTTCGCTATTGCAGGCTTCAGATATGCTTCATCCACAGCTTCCTGAATTTGAGGGCGAGTGTCCAATTATAATTCCAGTAGGTATTGACCAGGACCCGCATATAAGATTAGCGAGGGATATTTCACAAAGAATAAAAATTCCAAAATTCACTCAGATAAGTTCAATTTATACTTTATTTATGCCCGGCTTAAATGGCGGAAAAATGTCATCGTCAAATCCAAATTCCTTCATCTCGCTTTCTGACAGCCCTGAAGAAGTAAAAAATAAAATCAATAAATATGCTTTTTCCGGCGGAAAAGACACTCTTGAAGAGCACAGAAAACTTGGAGGAAATCCTGACATTGATGTTTCGTTTCAATATCTAAAATTCTTTTTTGAATCTGATGACAAAAAACTTGCGCAAATAGAAAAAGATTACCGCTCTGGAAAAATGCTTACAAGCGAATTAAAAAAATATTTAATTGAAAAAATAAATTCTTTTTTGAAGGAACATCAGAAAAAATTGGAGAAAACGAAGAAGGAGGTTGATAAAATCTTTGGAAAATGAAAACCCTAAACTTACACGTTGATTATATAAAATTCAAGCCATTGAAAAAAGCTCTGAAAAGCATTGCTGATTTACCTGAAAAAGAATTGCAGGGGCAGGAAGTAAAAGACGCTTTGGTTGTTTTGACAGCAGTTGAAAAAAGCGATGCAGATGTAAATAAAATTGTTGAAAAATATATTGAAAATATTAAAGATATTGCAAAACAAGTGAATGCAAAAAATATTGTTCTTTATCCTTATGCTCATTTGTCTAAAGAGTTAAGCTCTCCCCAAATCGCGCAGGAAATTTTAATAAAAGCTGAAGAGCAATTAAAAAAAGAAAAATTCAAAGTTACCCGCGCGCCGTTTGGGTATTACAAAGAATTTGAATTAAAAGTTAAGGGACATCCTTTGTCTGAATTATCGCGGGAAATAAAATTAGAGAGCATTGGAAAAGAAGCAGAAAAATATAATCCCGAACAATTGTTGAGAGAAATTTCAAAATCAAAATTGGACACTTCAAAATTAAAGGAAAATGACCACAGAATTCTCGGAAAGCAGATGAATTTATTTTCATTTAATGAAGTTGCTCCCGGAATGGTTTTTTGGCACAATAGCGGACTGATTATCAGAAACGAATTAATTAATTTTGAAAGAGAGCTAATGAAAAGCTCCGGCTATCAGGAAATAGCAACTCCGCAAATTTTAGACAAAAAATTATGGCAGATTTCAGGACACTGGGAAAAATACAAGGAAAATATTTTTTTAAGCGAATATGAAAAAAGAGATTTTGCTGTGAAGCCGATGAATTGCCCCGGTGGATTACTCGTCTATAAAAATTCTCCAAAAAGCTATAAAGATTTGCCGTTGAAAGCGGGAGAATTCGGAATTGTTCATCGTCAGGAATTATCGGGAGTCTTGGGAGGATTATTCAGAGTCATCCAATTCACTCAGGACGATGCTCATATTTTTTGCGCTGAAAAACAATTAGAAGAAGAAATTTCAAAAGTAATTGATTTAGTTGATTTAATTTATTCAAAATTTAAATTTGAATATTCAATTGAACTTTCCACCCGTCCTGAAAAAAGAATTGGTTCAGACGAAATTTGGGATAAAGCAGAAAAAGCTTTGAAAAATGTTCTGGATAAAAGAAAAATAAAATACAAAACTAATAAAGG
>JACOWL010000032.1 GCA_016176815.1 Candidatus Pacearchaeota archaeon | reverse complement strand
CTCTGTTCAGGAAACTGAAAAAGGCGGAATAACGCAAAAAATTTCTTTCACAAGTTATCCTGCAGAACAGCTTAAAAAAACCTGCCCGCTTATTGAAAGTTCAGGAATTAAATTAGATATTCCGGGTTTTTTATTAATTGACACGCCGGGGCACGCAGCATTTACAAATTTAAGAAAACGCGGAGGAAGTTTGGCGGACTTGGCAGTCTTAGTTATAGACATAAACGAAGGAATAAAACCGCAGACAGCAGAAGTAATCCAGATTTTAAAACACAACAAAACCCCTTTTTTAATTGCGTTAAATAAAATAGACAATATTTCCGGATGGAGAACAGATTTGAAAATGGGATTAAAAGAAAATATAGAATCGCAGGCAATGAACATTCAAAATACTTTCAATGAAAGATACATGACTTTAATTGGCTCTCTAAATTCTTATGGATTTGATTCAGATTTATATTTTAACATAACAGATTTTACAAAAAAAATCGCGCTAATCCCGTGCTCTGCAAGAACGCAGCAGGGAATTCCTGAATTAATAATGATGCTGTGCGGTTTAAGCCAAAAATATCTTGCGAGTAAATTAAAATTAGGAGAAGATGCAAAAGGAGTAGTTCTTGAAATTAAAAAAGAAAGGTCCGGGAATTATGCTGAAGCAATTCTTTACGACGGACAGCTTAAAAAATCAGACCAAATTGCATTATCAAATATTGACGGAAAACCTTTAATTGCAAAAATTAGAGTGTTGGAAGAAATTGAATCTTTAAGCGCAAAATTCAGACCAAAACAGCTGTCTGAATCTGTAAATTCATTGCTTGAAAAACACGGAATAATTGCAAAAGCGGATTCTCTTGGAAGCTTGGAAGCATTATTATTTTTATTAAAGCAAAATAACATTCCGGTTTTAAGAGCAGGAATCGGAAACATAAAAAAAACAGATATAATTTCTGCAAAAGCAAATATTGAAATTAATGAACTCAATGCAGTTGTCCTCGGTTTTAACATTTCTATTGATGAAGAAGCCGGTCTTTTGCTTAAAGAAGAAAAAATAAAAGTCCTGACAAATGACGTTATTTACAAATTAATTGAAGACGTTGTTGAGTTTAGAAAACAAAAAGCAAAAGAAATTGAAAAAGAGCGTTTAATGGAGCTCGCTTCTTTATTTAAAATAAAAATTCTTCATCAGTTCGTTTTTAGAAATTTAAATCCTGCAATTTTTGGAATAAGAGTTGAAGCCGGAAAAATAAAAAAGAACTTAACATTAATAGACGAAAAAGGAGAAAAAATTGGAAGAGTAAAAAATATTCAATCAGAAAAAAAATCAATAGAAGAAGCAGGAGAGGGAATGGAAATTGCGATTTCAATTCCGGGAGTAAATTTTGAAAGAGTTTTAAAAGACAAAAATTATTTATACAGCGATATTTCAGAGCAGCATTTCAGAAATTTTAAAAAAAACAAGGATTTGCTTTCTGTATCTGAATTAAAAACTCTTCAGGAAATTGCCGAGATAAAAAGAAAGAAAGAAGGGGAATGGGGGACTTGATTCATTAATAAAAATTAATAATTAAGTTGTTTTATGTATAATATTTCCAAATTATAGCAAAACCTGTTTCGCAGAAATTAAAAAGATTGTCGTGTCGGCAAAGTTTGAGGAGCTGGATTAACCCCCATAAAAATTAATTAAGCTGTCTGGACTAATTTATAAATAAATCCGAGTCGCCTCGCGACGAGCAATTCAGAAAATTGGAAAAGAAAAAACAATTCCCAACATCTATTCAACAACAAACTTCTCCAAATCTCTTACTTTCACAGCAGAATCTAAATTTCCCTCTCCCTGAACAAAAATATAATCGCCGATATTGTCAAGAAACTTCAGATTTTTTTGGGTTGCTTCTTCAAACAAATTCTTGTATCCTTCTGAAATTTTATCATTTAGCTCATCAATAGAAACTCCATAAACACCAAAAAATCTTTTTCTGCCGGAAGAAAACCTGTTTAAATAAATATATGAATAGATTAAATCCCTTGTATTGGTCTTGCCACCCTCATTGTTGGCAGACAAACCATTTGTGTTTGAATTTAAATAATTTTCAAAAGTTTCAAAATTTTCCAAGAAAGAATTAAGATTTCTTGCATTTGCGGGAGATAAATTTTTTCTGATGCTCTCTGAATTTTCTTTCAAAAGAAAAAGGTCAGAATCATTTTCCATTATGTCAGGAAATTCTGATTCAAAAAGATTTCTCTGAATAGATGTCTTAGCAGGCCGTATTATTCCCCGCTCTTTGCCTTCTAAAGAAGAATAAATGCTCCTAAAATGATTTTTTAAATATCTAAATGAGCCAATAACTTTATTTAGTTTTTCCCCGCCAAAACTATTTTTAATTTTATTAAAATTTTCATTAAGAGCATTATTATCTAATTTAAGAAAATTTTTAGTAAATTGATAAATTTTTTCATCTCTCCTGACAAAATAATAATCTGCAAAAATCTCTTTCATATACGATTTAAGATATTGCAAAAAAGCAAAATGTTCTGATTTATTATTTTTAGTTTCATTATACGCTTTTTCTAATTCGGGATTTATTTTAAACGCAATATCTTTAGTCCAATCTTCCAACGGCAGATAAAACTCCTGAACATTTTCGTACTCTCCTTTATCTGCTTTTTTAAATTTAGCCCAACCCAATAATTCATTTTTTATTCCGACAAATCTTTTTTTAAAAATTTGCAGTTTGTCCTGTCTTTCTTTTGACGCATAGCCATAATATGGAAGATTTCCATTTTCCTTAAAATGATTAAATTCATGAAGTTTATTCATAGAATTTGTTGAAAAAGCAATCTCGCTTAAAGTGGAAAAAGGCAAAATATTTTTCATTTTTACGAGCAAAGGCAGGAAATTAATTCTATCAACTATGTTTTGAGTGACATCTAAATCTCCGCACGAATAAAATAACATCTCATCAATCGCTTTTTTTCTAATTTCTTTTGTTTCTCCGACTAATCTTTTAAGCTCAGTAATTCTTAATTCTTCATGAGTTTGCGATTTAGTAAAATCAATATCGAGAAACTGCGCAACACTTGCTAATTTATGGCTGGTATTAAATCTTTTTTGAGCTAAATACGGATAAAAAATTTTTGAGAGCCACAAAGTATCAAGATAAACCATGTCCTCTCTAAGTCTCTGCAAAAAACTTCTCACAAAATCTCTTCGCGGTTTAACCTCCTTAACGGCGGGATCGTAAATAATTTTATTATCCTCCGCCGCAAATCTTAATTGAGTCATATCATAAACCTGATTATGGCCGTAAGAAATAATCGGATTTCTCTTGTGCAATGAATCTAAAAATCCCAAAATTAATTCTTTTTCATTTTTAAATTTAAGAATTTTAAAACCATTATACTTCTTGCAAATAATTTCATCTTTAGGGTCAATAACATACATCTCTTTTTTCTTCTCTTTTCCTTTTCCCCAGATTGCGCCTACATAAGAAACTTCTGAATCAAAATTTTCATCATACAATTTAATTTTCCCGACATTCTCAACCTCAATTGTTAATTTATCTTCTAAATTTTTTATAATTCTCTGCCTTTGCTCATGTTTCTTTTTTTGTTTTTCCTGCTCTGCTTCAGGAAGTTTAAAATATTTTTTCTCAGATTTTAATATATTATTTCTCCATCTAAGTTCTCTTTTTTCAAAATCTTTTTTCCATAATGGCTTCTCTATATCAAGAACTATATACGGAAGAGAGTTAAGTTCTTTTTCATTTAAAAAATCTCCAAAACTTATTCCAGATAAATCTTTTAATTCAATCTCTTGATTATTTTGAAACAATTTTTCAAGTTTGCTGTTAAGAATAACTTTTCTTTCAGGATAAAATCCTCCAAATCTCAATAATTTGTCATAATTTCCTATCTGAAAATAATTAGGAAGTTTGTTCAAAAGATTTCTCTCATTTGGAATTTCTATATTTAAAACTTCAAATTTTCCTCTTGATTTTTTCTGAATAGTTAAATCTCCAAAACTATTATTTCCGGAAAAAGAGCCAAGAATTTCTTTGCTAATCTCCTGGCTGATAAATTTTGTCGGAACTTTTGCATTTTGCCCGGCAAAAACTTTAACATTTTTGCGTTCTGAAGAACTGGAAATATATGAAAAATTTAAAATCAGGCGATTTTTGCGTTTTTGCTTTCTCTCAAATTCTGCAAAATTATTTATCCAAAAGCCCATAAAATCCCATAAAAAACTTGCTTTATAATAATTATTATATTAATGGACAATCTTTAAAAAGCTCTCAAAACATTAATTCTTATGGTATTCAAAATAAATATCGGAACAAAAAACGGAAAAACCTATAAATTAGAAACAGAAGCTAAAAGCATGGAAGGAAAAGAGCTTCGCCAAAAAATCTTGGGAAAAGACCTTGATTTAAATTCTGAATTAAAATCTCTTGAAGATTATGAATTTGAAATTTCCGGCGCAAGCGACAAGGCAGGATTTACGTCGCTGGAATCTGTTCCCGGAACCGGCTTAAAAGGCGTTTTATTAAGTTATGAAAAAGGGATGAAAAAACGTTCAAAGCGCGAAGGCAAAAAAAAGCGTTCAAGCTATACTCCGAAAGGTTTGAGATTAAGAAAAACCGTCCGCGGAAAAGTGATAAGTCAGGACACTGTCCAGATTAATTTGAAAATTCTTAAGGAAGGGAAAGAACATTTAGAAAAAATTTTCCCGGAACAAAATAAACCAAAGGAAGAAATCAAAAAATGACGACCGAAAAAGAAAAACAAAATATCAACGAAATTAATCTTAAAAAAGCAATGGAAGATAAAGATTCAAAGAGAGATTTAATGGTTAGAGGAAAAAGGGTTAACTTTGAAACTAATATTAAAAATTATTCTCTTTCTGAATTAATGTATGGGGACATAGAAATAAAAACATACAATCCAAATATTGATTGGAATACATATCGGGATTATAATTAAAACCTCTTAATTGTTATTATTTTTAAGTTACAACAAAATAGAAAGATTTAAATAGTTCTTTTTTCTATATGTTTTATGACAAACTACATAGAACATTTTACAGCACCCGGAAAATATTACGTTGATAAATTCTTTGATGAAGTCAATAAAATAGTTAGAACTCAAAAAGAGATTAATAACCCAAAAACTTTGAAAGAACTCCAAATTCAAAATTATCAATTAAAACAAAATTATAACAGAATGCAAAATAAATAAAATGACCTCCACATTTGAAGATTTTTTTAACGGAAGGGTAATTCTTGAAGATAAAGGGATTGGAAGAAAACTCGGTAATTTGAAAGTAAATTCCAGAGATTATCCTCTTTATGAAAAACGAGTTAATTTGACTAAACAACTTAGTTCTGGGGAGTATGGAGTAATCATTTCCAAGAATATTTATTATATAACCGGCAAGAAGCTTGTTGAAAATAAGGAGGAGGATGGAATAGAAGTAATCTATATTGGATTTGATAAAAATAAGGCAATTAACTTTTTTAACAAAATTGTTGAAGATGATAAAAATGAAAAATTAAGATATAAAATAAAACCAAATTTAATATATAAAATATTTTCAGAAAACTAAAATGCCCTTAAAAAAACTATTAAATAAAATATTTGAATTGCATGCTAAAAAGAAAATAAAAAAAGGAATCTCTTTAGCTGAAAAAGCAGGATATTTCTTTGTTGCAGGAAACCTATCTAAAGAACAAGGGCGGTTAAATAAAGCATTTGAATTATATAAAAAAGGAAAAGAAAAAAAGAATTATGCGCTTAGAGAAGCATGTTTAAATAATTACGATGAAATTATTAGGTTGCTTAATCTTAATTTAGAAGAAAGTTTAACAATCAGGCAAATTCAGAAAAATGAAGAAATCTATAATGATAGAATTTTAAAAATATACAGAGAAAGATGCGATTGCGGAAACTGGGATAAACCCCGGGATAGCAAAGTGCATAACGATTTAACAATTTCTATAAAGAATTATGGTAAATCAAATTAATCCCAAACCTAATAGCCTTTCCCCCCGTCTTTTTTAAAAAAATATGAATCTCCTTTTTCTCCTTCAGGAGCGATAATATTTTCTTTAAATTGAACACAATATAAAATTCCTTTTTTGGAATCAACTTCAATTATATCTGAATTTGGAAAGAGGAGTTCATTGATTCCGCACTGGAAATTTTCTTTTAAAGTTTTTTTGTCAAAAGCTGTTATTTCTATTTTATTTTCATATTGTTTTTTTATCTTTTCATTTTTAAAATAATCTCCGCCATCGTTAAATCCATAACAAACTCCTCTATTTCCAAGAAATAGACCAAAAAAAACTTCTTTATTTTTTGGTCCGTGATGATAGCAATTTTTAAACGCTTCACCGGAAACATTAAAAATTTTTTGTTTTGCCAGTCTTGATTGCTTCTCTGGACTATTCATCTTATAAAATTCCGAAATTGAGCAATATAACTTTTTAATAAAATTAGTCACATTCTCTTCATTAAATCTGTGGCTCCCCCTTTTATAATTTTCATATCCGCTTGCCAGTTCATCTCCTTCACAAATAATTTCCAGAGTTTTCTTTGAAGGCTTAAATAATTCCATAAAAATTTAAATTATCTTTTGTTTAAAACTATTTATATAATCAAAAATATTATAAAGCAATCTATTAACTAAAATATATGGAAAAATCAGAATTGCCGGAAATAAATGTCGGAGTTGTCGGACATATAGACCACGGGAAAACAACTTTGCTTAGCAGACTAACCGGAAAATTTACAGATACGCATTCTGAAGAATTGAAAAGAGGAATCACAATAAAACTCGGTTATGCTGATGCCGTAATTTATGAAGATGATGGAAAATATAATTCTAAAAAAGGAAAACCCGTTAGATATGTAAGTTTTATTGACAATCCCGGGCATGAAATGCTCATGGCTACAATGCTTTCAGGGGCGGCAATTATTGACGCTGCTATTCTTGTTATTGCAGCAAATGAAGGAATAAAACCTCAAACCAGCGAACACTTGCTGGCGTTGGAAGCAAAAAAAATAAAAAATATAATTATTGCCCAAAATAAAATAGATTTAGTTTCAAAAGAAAAAGCGCTGGAAAATTACAAAGAGATAAAACAATTTATAAAAGGAACTATCGCTGAAAATGCGGTTATTATTCCGATTTCAGCGCAGCAGGAAATTAACATTGACAAGATTTTTGAAGAACTTTGCAAAATAAAGATTCCTGAAAGAAATGAAAAAGCAGAACCAATATTTTTAGTTGCAAGAAGTTTTGATATAAACCGCCCGGGAACAAAAATTAAAAATTTGCATGGAGGAGTTATCGGAGGAATCTTAAAACAAGGAACGTTAAAAATTAAAGATGAAATTGAAATCAAGCCCGGAATGATTATTAAAAAAGCCCATGACAAAATATATCAGACTCTGACAACAAAAATTATTTCTTTATATAAAGGAAATCAATCAGTTGCTCAAGTCACCCCGGGAGCAAGCATTTCCATTGAAACAGCTCTTGATCCAATTTTAACAAAATCAGATTCGCTGACAGGATGCCTTGTTTCCATAAAAGGAAAACTCCCGGAAATAACTCACAGCGCAAAAATAAAAACAAAATTATTTAAGGAAGTGTTGGGGGCAGAAGACAAAAAACTTGTTGATCCGATAAAAACAAAAGAGATGCTTATGATGAGCGTCAATACAACAATTACCGTCGGCACTGTTGAAAAAATCAAAAATGATACCCTAAAGGGCACAAGTGAAATAGAAGTGTCATTAAATATCCCAATAGTTGCGCTAAAAGGAAACAATGTCGGACTTGCAAGAAATTTCAAAGGCCATTGGAGATTAATCGGGTTTGGCGAGATACTATAGTCCAATAAAAAATAAATTAACACCATAATCCTTAAAAAAGTTCTTTCTTAAATAAAAAAATGTTCAATAAACTTTTAAGCAAATTTAAAACCCATTCGCAAATTAAAGAATTTAATAAGGATTTAGTTATTGGATGCAACTACTATTATAGATTTAGAGATAAACAAGATATTGAAACAAAATTACTTGCCGATGAAATTGCAAATCATGGGCTTTCTCCAGTTTTAAGTTGTTTACGATGGCCAAGAGATGAATTATTCTTTTATGAAAATGGAAAGTATGATTATGTTCAATCGGGAACTATTCAACCAGATTTTTGGGAGCATGAAGCGTATCATGGGGGAAGATTTCTAAAAGGAAATGATTTTATAATTACTAGTGATGCAATAGATATTAAAAAAAGAGAAAAAACACAAGAATTATTAAATGCTAAAATAGCGTTTTATCTTCCCGTTGGAGAAATGCAAAAAAACCTCTCTGAAATAAAACCTAATGGAAAAGATATACATTCTGAAAATGGAACCCATATTGATACAATAGTTGGAATTACAAATCTCAATAAAACACTTTTCACTTATGATCATCCAAAACTAATAAAAATGGTTTTGGGAGTCGCAGATAAAACAAATTATAATTTTAAAACAATTCCTTTAGAAGAAGCCAGTTATTTAGCTATTAATTTCCTTGAATTAGGAGACCATATTGTTATAGATAAACGAGCAAAAAAAACCCAAAAGATAATGAAAGATTTGGGGTATAAAATAATCAAAAGCCCCCAACCAATGGAAAATACAAACAAAGGTAACGGTGGAATTAGATGTATTACAACTGAAATTCCAAAATGCTATGATAAACTGCTTTTTTATGATAAAGAAAACAAAGATAAATTTCAATATTTTAAGAGAGACGAAAATAGGGCCATGTTTAGAAATCTTAAAGGCAATCCATTAATAACTTTTGATAAGCGTGAAGAAAAATTTGGACCATATCTTTATAAGAACAAAAAAGAATCTCTTAATTTAACATCTCAATAAACTTTATAATCCTCTTTCTCCTTTTTAAAAAATGGCAATCTATTCTCATTCAAGACTTAACACTTTTGAGCAATGTCCAAAAAAATTCAAATACAAATATCTTGATAAACTAAAACCTGAAATAGAAAAAACAATTGAAACGCATTTGGGAAGCGCAGTGCATAAAACATTAGAGTGGGTTTATAGAAATATAAAAGAAACAGGCCAAGACTTAAAAATAGACGATATAATTTTAAAATATACTGAAGAATGGCAAAGAGAATTTTCAGAAAATATTTTAATAGTAAAAAAACAATTTACTACGAGAGATTATTTTAATAAAGGCGTGCAATTTTTAATTGATTATTATTATAAACACTCCCCATTTAAAGACGGAACAATTGCGTGCGAAAAAGGGATATTAATAGAATTGGACGGCAAAGAATGCAAAATTCAGGGATTTATTGACAGGCTTGTTTATAATTTAGAAACGGGGGAGTATGAAATTCATGATTATAAAACCGCAAACTTTCTGCCAAACCAAGAAAACCTAGACAAAGAAAGGCAGTTAGCTCTTTATTCTATTGCTATAAAAGAAATTTACGGCAAAGACAAAGAAATTCTTTTAGTCTGGCATTTTTTAGCGCATAATAAAACAATGAAATCAAAGAGAACAAATTTACAGCTTGAGAATTTAAAAAAAGAAACTATTGAATTAATTAAAAAAGTGGAATCTGCAAAAGAATTTCCAAGAAACAGATCAATATTGTGCAACTGGTGCGAGTATAAAAATATTTGTTTTAAAGAAGAGATGGAGGAGAAGAGGAAAGATTTAAGCAGTTCTAATTTATAACATATGTAATATGATAAAACCGAATAATTTAAATATCTTGATTGGGGCTTTGATATAATGAAAAAAGAAGAAACTTATTATAAAAGAATTACATCAAGTGAAGAACGAAGAAATTATCGGGGACCTAGAGTAGTTGAAACAAGCTTTTCAAAAAATGGATTTGTTCACTTAGCAGTTCAAAAAACCATAGAAGTTGATGTAGTTATAAAAAGTATTGAAAGATTTATCCCTAAATTTTCTGATTGATTCTCCTTTGTTTGTGAAACTGCTCGCAACAAGTTGCTCGGATTTATTTATAAAATTACCATAAACAGCTTTTTTATTTATTAATTGATTAACTTCATTTCCAAAACCTTGTGGACACGACAATCTTCCTAAAATTTTTCCTTGACGAATGTCTGGAAAAATTAATATCGCGGAGCGCAAATCTTTTTTTCTTTTTATTATTTGAAAGAAATTTTAAAAATTGCTCATCACCAACCCGAACAGCTTTTATTTTTTTAATTAACCTGACTTAAAAAATATTATGGCAATAACTTTTCATTTAGCGAAGAAATCTGTGCTTGCACGATTTCGGAGCCAACTAATTCTGCGAAAGCAGTATTAATCATTCCCCTTC
>JACOWL010000031.1 GCA_016176815.1 Candidatus Pacearchaeota archaeon | reverse complement strand
AAATCCCTCCCGACGAAAGGTTTAAAAACCATTCTCAAGTTTCTTTTATTATCCAAAAGTCATTAAAGTTATTTGCAACCGTATTCCAAATCCAACTAAAATGCATATTCTACAACCAAAACACATAAAAATAAATGAAAAAGAAGCGAATGAACTTCTTGCTAAATTAAACATTTCAAAAGCGCAATTGCCTAAAATACTTTTAACTGACCCTGCTTTGCCTTCTAACTGCCAAATTGGCGACATTATTAAAATAGAAAGAGAAGATTCTGAAACTAATAAAGTAAATATTTATTTTAGGGCTGTAATATAAATGGCAATAAAAAACGAGCACATCATCGTCAAGAACTATCTGAAAAACCAGTCTCTTGTAGAATCAAATGTTGCTTCATTTAATGATTTTATTGAATATAGAATGCAGGAGATTGTCAATGAAACAAATGAATCAATAGATAATGAAGATTTTGAAATAATCCTTGGAAAAATAGAAGTCGGGAAGCCAAAAATTATTGAAGCCGACGGAAGTTCTTCTTTTATCACTCCAAATGAAGCGAGATTAAGAGACCTGACTTATTCCGCGCCGATTAATATTGAATTAACAATTAAGAAAGACGGACAGACTGATTCTGAAATTGTAGAAATTGGAAAAATTCCAATTATGATAAAAAGCAAAGCATGCAACACCTTCGGAATGTCCAACGAAGAATTAATATCAAATTATAACGACCCAAAAGATCCCGGCGGGTATTTCATAATTAAAGGAAATGAGAGGGTGATGATTATGGCAGAGGACTTGGCTGAAAATCAATTTATTATAGAGAAGGGGAAAACAGGAGGATTAGTGCTGAAAATGTTTTCTTTAAGAGGAACTTACAGAATTCCGATAACTCTCAGCGAGGGAAAAGAAGGGCTGCTTAACCTTTCATTCAGCAGATTCAAAGATTTGCCGGCAATTGTTTTATTAAAATCTCTTGGATTGACAAAAGAATCGGATATTGCAAAATATATCGGCAAAGAAAACGACAGCGTCATTGTAAACTTATATGAATTTGTCAATCTCGCTTCAAAAGAAGATGCTATAATGTATATTGCCGAGAAATCAAACCTGCAGGGGACAAAAAAAGAAATTGTTGAAAGAGTAAAGTCAAGAATTGATTCATATCTTTTTCCGCACATTGGACAAAAAAAAGAAGACAGAATAAAAAAAGCAATTACGTTATGCAAATTAATAAAACATTATTTAATTGCAAAAGACAAACCTGAATTAAAAACAGACAAAGACCATTATGCAAATAAACGAGTCAGACTTTCCGGGGATCTTTTAGCGACTTTATTCAAAGTAAATTTAGGAATTTTAATAAGAGACATAAAATATTCCCTGCAAAAATCAGCCAAGAGAAAAAACTACTTTTCAATAAAAGTCCTGGCAAAATCAACCCTGTTCTCGCATAGAGTTGAATCTGCTATTGCAACCGGAGCCTGGACCGGCGAAAGGTCGGGAATAACTCAAAATATGGACAAGACAAATTATTTAGCGACGATTTCTCAGCTGCAAAGAGTTTCAAGCATGCTGCCGTCTGATCAGGAAAATTTCAAAGCAAGAACTCTCCACCCGACGCATTATGGAAGATTCTGCCCGATTGAAACGCCTGAAGGAACCGAAATTGGTTTGAGAAAAAATCTTGCTATACTAAGCAGAGTTTCCACAAGAACAAAAATCAATGAAGAAGAAATAATTAAAATTTTAGAACAGGAAGGACTGGACAAAGAAGCAATTGAAGGAAAAGATGTTGTCCTGAACGGAAAATTTATCGGCACTGTAAAAGATAATCATGAATTTGTAAAAATATTAAAAGAAAAAAGGCGCGACGGCGGACTGCCTGAACAAATGGGAATAAGAAATGACTTTGGATTTGAAACGGTTATTCTTTCAAGCGAGCCCGGAAGAGTATTAAGGCCTTTAATTATTGTTGACAACGGAGTTCAAAGAATAAATAATAATCATTTAATTCAGGTTCAGCAGGGAAATTTAAATTGGAAAGATTTAATTGAAAAAGGATTAATTGAATATATTGACGCGTCTGAAGAAGAAAACGCGCTCATTGCATTATTTGAAGAAGAATTAACTCCCGAACATACCCACCTTGAAATTGACCCTCTTTCTTTATTCGGCGCAGTTACAAGTTTGGTTCCATACGGAAATCACAATCAAAGCTCTCGTTTAAACCGTGGAAGCAAAACGCAAAAACAGGCTTTAGGTTTATACGCTGCTAATTATTTATGCAGATTAGATGCGGATGTTTCAGTTTTGCAATATCCTCAAAAACCAATTGTCAGAAGTTTTGTTTATGATGCCCTTGACATTTATCCTGCAGGACAAAATTTAATCGTCGCTATTATGACTTATGAAGGATATAATATGGAAGACGCGCTTGTGCTGAATAAAGGCGGAGTAGACAGGGGAATCGGGCGAAGTTTTTATTTCAGACCATATTCCGCAATTGAAATGAATTATGCCGGCGGTTTAAAAGATGAAATTATAATTCCTGAAAAAGATACTTCAGGATATAAAATGGAAAAATTATACAGTCTTTTAGAGAGCGACGGGATTATTTATCCTGAAGCGGAAATAAGCGAGGGAGAAGTTTTAGTCGGAAAAATATCGCCTCCAAAATTCTTGTCAGAAGCAAGAGATATTTCAATAAGAACAAAAAAAGAAGCAAGCATGACAATGAGGCAGGAAGAAAAAGGAATTGTTGACGCTGTTTTCATAACGGAAGACAATGAAGGAAATAAAATTGTTCAGGTTAAAACTCGTGACTTGCGTATTCCGGAAATAGGAGATAAATTTGCAACATCTCACGGACAAAAAGGAGTTATTGGATTAATTGTGCCGGAAGAAGATATGCCTTTTACTTTGAAAGGCATTAAACCGGATGTAATTTTTAATCCTCATGGTTTGCCAAGCCGTATGACTGCAGGATATTTGCTTGAATTATTGGGAGGCAAAGTCGGCGCGTTAAAAGGAAAAATCATAGACGGCACTTCTTTTTTTGGAACAGAAAAAAAAGAGTTGGAAGAACAATTAGAAGAATTAGGTTTTAGATTTGACGGAAAAGAAACAATGTATGACGGAATTACCGGGAAAAAAATGGTTTCCAAAATTTTTATAGGAAATTTATATTATCTAAAATTAAAATATATGGTCAGCAACAAATTGCACGGAAGAGCGTTGGGTAAAATCGCACTATTAACAAGACAGCCGATTGAAGGAAGATCCCGCGGGGGCGCGATGAGGCTTGGAGAAATGGAACAGCAGGCATTAGTTGCCCACGGCGCTTCGTTATTATTAAAAGAAAGATATGATTCAGATAAAGTAGTTCTCCCAATCTGCGTGAAATGCGGAACAATAGCAATAGAAGACACAATAAGAGGAAAAATAATGTGCCAGAAATGCGAAAGTGAAGAAGTCGAGATGGTCGAAATTGCATACGCCTTTAAACTTCTCGTCGAGGAATTGCAGGGCATGCACATTAAAACAACATTTGGATTAAAAAATAAATATGAGTAATAAAATGACAAAAAATTTAGAAAAAAAATTTCCGAAGGTGCTTTCATTTCAGGAACTGATAAACTTAAAGGCAAAACCTGTCAAAGAGATGATTTATTTTAAATTAGAAATCAATGGAGAGGTTGGAGTTTATGAACCTTTAAACAAAGATGAAAATGGGAAAATTATAAATTATGCATTTAGAAATTTCCTCCCTAAAGGAGAAAGAGCATATCAACTGGATGTAAATCAAGGCAAAGAAAAAATAAATGAAATTGCAAACCCTGACGAAGGATTATCAAAAGCGAAGACAATAGAAGGGCTGCATATTATAAAATAATAAAGCAAATTTAAAAAAAATAAAATAAAAAAACTGCAAAAAAAAATGAAACCAATAAGAAAAAAAATAGGAGAAATAATCTTTTCATTGATTAGTCCTGAAGAGATTAAAAAACTTTCAGTTGCAAAAATAATAACTCCTGAACTTTATGATATTGACGGCTATCCTGTTGACGGCGGGTTGATGGATTTAAGGCTTGGAGCAATTGACCCCGGAGTAAGATGCAGAACCTGCGGAGGCAAACTTAAAGAATGTCTCGGGCATTCGGGAAGCATTGATTTAGCAAGATCAATCGTGCATTTGAAATACGCTCCGATAATTGAATTAATTTTAAAATCCTGCTGTCAAGATTGCGGAAAATTAATGCTTGATGAAAAAGAAATGGAAAAATATCCTGCAAGCAAAAGAGCAAAAAAAGCAAAAGAAAAAAAGAAATGTCCGCACTGCTCGGCTCTTCAGGAAAAGGTTAAATTAGACAAGCCTACAAGTTTTTACAAAGGAAAAAAAAGAATTTTTCCTGCCGAAATAAGAGATCTTCTTGTTAATATTCCCGACGAAGAACTTAAAAAAGTCGGGATTGATTATAAAACATTCAGACCCGAATGGGCAATTTTAACTACTTTATTAATTCCTCCGGTAACAGTAAGACCGAGCATTATTTTAGAAAATGGCGAACGTTCAGAAGACGATTTAACTCATAAATTATCCGATATTATAAGAGCCAATCAAAGACTTTGGGAAAATTTAAATGCGGGAGCGCCCGAAGTTATTATTGAAGATTTATGGGACTTGCTTCAGTTTCATATAACAACTTTTTTTGATAATACTGTTTCAAAAATTCCGCCGGCAAGGCACAGAAGCGGACAGCCGTTAAAAACAATTACAGAAAGAATAAAAGGAAAAGAAGGAAGAATCAGAAAAAATATTGCGGGAAAGAGAGTAAATTATGCGGGAAGAACAGTTATTTCTCCTGACCCTTTTCTTAAAATTAATGAAGTCGGAGTTCCGTATGAAATCGCCAAAATTGTCACAGTTGCAGAAACTGTCAACGATATAAATAAGAAAAAGCTGCTCAAGCTTATTGAAAGCGGAGAAAATTATCCCGGAGCAAATTATGTCATACGCCCGGACGGAAAAAGAAAAAAAATTGCCCCTGAATTAAAAGAAGAAATAATTGCTGAAATCTCGCCCGGATATGTTGTTGAAAGACATTTGCAGGACGGAGATATTGTTTTGTTCAACAGGCATCCAAGTCTGCACAGAGGAAGTTTAATGGCGCATTTTGTAAAAGTCCTTCCGGGAAAAACTTTCAGAATGCATCCAGCTGTATGCACTCCATATAACGCTGATTTTGACGGAGATGAAATGAACATTCACAGCCCGCAAACTGAAGAAGCGCGCGCAGAAGCAAAAATTCTCCTTGATGTCAAGAAAAATTTAATGTCTCCAAAAAATAATACAAATTTAATTGGATGCATGCAGGATGCTATAACCGGCAATTATCTTTTGGGGATAAATGAATTTTCAAAGGAAGAGGCGAATCAATTATTATACCAGTCCGGCTTGGATTTTGAAGCTGTAAAGAAAAATATTTCCGGCGTTGAATTATTTTCTATGATTCTTCCAAAAGTGGATTTTTCAAATGATTCGATTAAAATAAAAGACGGAAAAATTATCAAAGGATTTATTGACAAGACAACTTTTGGCGGAGAGGATGGAGAGTTGATTAAAGAATTGGACAAAAGCGTCGGCAGAGAAGAAACTTTTGAGGTGATAAATAAAGCATTTAACCTCGGAAAAACATATTTAACCAAACACGGAATCACTGCATGCGTTGAGGATTTTGACTTAAAAGAGAGTGTAATTGAAGAAACAGAAGAAATTACGCAAAAAGCTGAAAAAAAGACGGAAGAAATTATTGAATCTTATGAAAACAAAAGTCTGGAAATTATCCCGGGAAAAACTTTGGAGGAATCAAGAGAAATAAAAATTCTTCAGGTGTTGAATGAAGTCAGAACAAAAATTGGCTCAATTGTAAAAGAAAAATTTCCAAAAGAAAATCCAATAAGCAGCATGATTAAAGCTGGAGGCGGAGGAAATATTTTAAATATCACGCAAATGGCGTGCTGCGTCGGACAGCAGGCATTGTGGGGCAAAAGAATTGATTTTGGATTTACGCAAAGAACACTTTCATTTTTTAATAAGGGAGATTTATCTCCAAAAGCGAGAGGATTTATCAGAAGTTCATTTATAAAAGGATTAAGACCGGACGAATTTTTCTTTGGCGCAATTGCAGGAAGAGACTCTCTGATGGATACTGCATTGAGAACTCCAAAATCAGGGTATTTATACAGAAGACTCGCAAATGCTTTTCAGGATTTAAGAGAAGAATACGACGGAACAGTAAGAGACAGCAACGGCAGGATAATAGAATTTAAATACGGCGACGATAACAAAGAAGTTTCAGAACTGCACACCGGCGGAAATATTTTCCCGGGGGAAGCTCTTGGGCTGGTTACTGCCCAGTCATTCGGAGAGCCTTCAACACAAATGGCGTTAAATGTATTCCACTTTGCAGGTGTCGCAGAGATGCAGGTTACAATGGGGCTGCCGAGGCTGATAGAAATTTTTGATGCAAGAAAAAAACCTTCTTCTCCGAAAATGGAAATCTATTTGAATAAAGAATACAATAATGAAAAAGATGCTGAGATCTTTGCTGAAAAAATAAAAGAAGTGACATTAAAAGAAGTCTCTTCAGAAATTGGAATAAATTTCAGCAAAAAAATAATTGAAATAAAAATTGATAAAGAAGCCTTAAAAAAAACCCACTCAAGCATGAAAAAGATAGTGGAAAGATTAAATGAGCTAAATTTTAAAGCAAAAGAGAAGGATGAAATGATTATGCTGGGCGCCGAAACTTTATCCTTCAAAGAAATTTATTTGCTAAAAGAGAAACTTAAAAAAACAATAATTTCCGGCACAAAGGGCATTAAGCAAATTTTAATTTTAAAAAAAGAAAATAATTTTGTTATTATAACTCTTGGAACAAACATTCAGGAAATAATAAAATTAAAAGAAGTGAACAAAGACAAGATTATTTCAAATGATTTTTATGAAATTGCTGAGGTTTTCGGGATTGAAGCTGCAAGGCAATTAATTATTAACGAAATAAAGCACGTTATAAATACTCAGGGATTGGATATTAACGAACGCCATCTTAAATTAGCCGCCGACGCTATAACGAGCACAGGAGAAATTAAAGGAGTTACAAGAATGGGAATTATTGCGCAGAAATCTTCAATACTTGCAAGAGCAACTTTTGAAACTCCGATAAAACAATTTGTAAATGCAAGCATTAAAGGAAGCAAAGAAAAATTAAAAAGCGTTATTGAAAACATAATTTTAAATCAGCCGGTTCCAGTCGGAACAGGATTCCCCGGATTAGTTGTAAAAGTTATCGGCCCGTTGACAAAAAAAGATGAAGAAAAAAAGACTGCAAAGAAAGAAATTGTTGAGAGCGTTAATAAATAAAACTTTTTTTTAATTCAAAACGTTCGCTCAAAGAGCTCACAATATTAAGAAAAATTGTCAGAACAGCTTTTTTTATTTGTTAAATTATTATTTCTCAAATCTTTCCCAACACGGCAATCTTCTTAGAGGAGAAATTTGGCAGAGCCAATTTCGGAGCAAATAAATCCGAACCGAGCGACTTCGCGAGTAACAAATATGCGATAGCGAAAAATAAAAATTGACGAGCGGGGTCGGGAGCAGAAGTGAGCAATTTCTAAATCCAAAAACTTAAAAAAAAGATTTTAACAGATCTTATAATAAACAACTTTTAAAAATGTAGAGGGCATAATTATTATATGGAAGTCAATGAAATAGAAATTCAACACTACAATCCTAAACTAAAAAGAAAAATTGAAATTATTGGAATTCTTGTTTCAATTATTATTGCTGCAATAAGCATTGTCAGTCTTTTATTTTATGGGTTTTATAAAGAAAAAATAACTGAAGGAATTTTAACTTCCGGAAAAATTTTGATGTTTTTAAGTATTTTTTTTCTTGAATTTATTCCCCAAATGCTAAGCTCTCATTTTCCTTTAGTTGTTTCAATAATTTCCGGGATAAATTTTTCTGAAGCAGTAATCATCGCTGTCTTTGCTTCTTTAATAAGCACTCTCCTTGCTTTTGAACTTGGGAAAAAATTCGGCTGGAAATTTGTCTGTTCTTTGTTTGAGCCAAAAAAATTAATAAAAATTACAAATTTTTGGAATAAATACGGAAAGTGGGTTGTATTTGTATCCGCTTTTACTCCTCTGCCCTATTTTCCTTTAGTATTCGGGGCTTTGCAAATGTCAAGAAAAAAAATGTGGCTTTTCGGAATTATTCCCAGAATAATCAGCTTTGTTTTACTTGGTTATTTGGTTTATTTAGGTGGGTTTTAAAAACAACATTTATTTTAATAAGAACATGTACGAACCGCAAAAAATAGAAAAAGAAATTTTGGAATTCTGGGAAAAAAATAAAATTTTTGAAAAATCGCTGGAAAAAAATAAAGAAAAAAAACCTTACATATTCTATGACGGACCTCCATTTGCGACGGGAATGCCCCACTACGGACACATTTTAGGTTCTGTAACAAAAGATGTTTATGGAAGATTTTGGACAATGAAAGGCCGTTATGTCAGAAGAATCTGGGGATGGGATTGTCATGGACTGCCAATAGAAAATATTGCAGAAAAAGGATTAGGAATAAATTCAAGAGATGAAATTGAAAAAATGGGCATAAAAAAATTTAACGATTACTGCAGAAGCAAAGTTCTGGAATATGCCGGCGCCTGGAAAGAAGTTGTAAAAAGAATCGGAAGATGGGTGGATATGGAAAATTCTTATAAAACAATGGACAACGAATATATTGAAAGTGTCTGGTGGGCGTTTAAACAGCTTTGGGAAAAAGGATATATTTACGAGGGAGAAAAAATATTAATGTACTGCCCGAGATGTTCAACTCCTCTGGCAAAAGCTGAAATTGCAATGGATAATTCTTATAAGAATATAAAAGAAGATTCTATTGTTGTAAAATTTAAATTAAAACCTGAAAAAAAATTCAATAATAATGTTTATGCTTTAGCATGGACAACAACTCCGTGGACGCTGCCTTCAAATCTGGCTTTAACAGTTAATCCTGATTTAGAATATGTTTATTTAAGAGATAAATCGGATAAAAATGTTTATTTATTGGCAAAAAAATTAATTAATAATTTTTTTAAAAATCCCGAGGAGTATGAGATCTTGGAAGAGATTAAAGGAAGAAAATTAGAAGGAAAAGAATATGAGCCCTTATTTGACTATTTTAAAAATAATAAAAATTCATTTAAATTTCTCTTGGGAAATTTTGTAACTGCTGAAGACGGCACCGGAATTGTTCATACTGCCCCTGCTTTTGGCGAAGATGATTATGCAATTTGCAAAAAATATAAAATTGAAATGGCGCAGCCGGTGGATGATAAAGGAAAATTTACCAAGGAAGTTAAAGATTTCCAAGGAAAATTCGTCCACGATTCAAATAAAGAAATAATAGAATTTTTAAAAAAATCAGGAAAAATAGTTTTAATTAAAAAAATTGAACATGAATACCCTTTTTGCTATAGATGTGAAACAAAACTTTTATACCGCGCTATTCCTGCCTGGTTTGTAGACATTCAAAAAATCAAGCCAAAATTATTAAAAATAAGCCAAAAAATAAACTGGCATCCTGAATTTTTAAAAGAAGGAAGAGTAAAATACACAATTGAAACCGCTCCGGACTGGAATATTTCCAGAAATAGATACTGAAAAATTAATTATAGGAAGCATTGAAGAATTAAAAAAATATGCAAAAAATATTGGGGGAAAAATAAATTTGCATAAAGATTTTTTGGATGAAATAATCTTGGAAAAAAATGGTAAAGAATTCAGGAGAATTCCGGAAGTTTTAGACTGCTGGTTTGAATCAGGAGCAATGACCTTTGCGCAGTTCCACTACCCATTTGAAAATAAAAAATTCTTTGAAGATAATTTTCCATCGCAGTTTGTTGCGGAATATATTGCCCAGGTCAGAGCCTGGTTTTATTACATGATGGTTTTATCAACGATATTATTTGAAGAAATCCCGTTTGAAAATGTTGTAACAACCGGGACTATTTTAGCTGAAGACGGAGAAAAAATGAGCAAAAGCAAGAATAATTTTACAGACCCGATGATTTTAATAAATAAATACGGAGTTGATGCTTTAAGATTTTATCTGATGGCGAGCCCCGTTATGAACTCAGATGATATTAATTTTTCAGATAAAAGCGTGGAAGAAGTGTACAAAAAAACAATTTTATTAATTTATAACAGCCTGAATTTTTATGAAAGCTGCAAAAATGATGAAATAAAAAGCTTGGGAAAACAAACTAAACCGAGCAATGAATTAACAGATCAATGGATTTTATTCAGATTAAATGAATTGGGAGAAAAAACAAAAAAATATTTAGAGGAATACAACACAATAAAAGCCTGCGTGGAAATAAAAGATTTTGTTGAAGATTTATCTACGTGGTATTTAAGAATTAACAGAGAGAGAATTTCCGAAGAAAAAGAAGCCAAAGAAACTTTAAGATTTGTTCTGGATAATTTTTCAAAAATAATTTCGCCAATACTGCCTTTTATTTCAGAAAAGATTTATCAAAGTTTGAATGAAAATAAAAATTCGGTTCATTTGGAAGAATATCCAAAATTTAAATTAAAAAGCTCCGGAAAAAAATTATTAGAGAGTATGGAAAGCGTCAGGGAAATTATTTCCTCCGGATTAAAAACAAGAGACAAACTCCAAATCGGCCTGAAATGGCCTCTTGCAAAAGCAATAATTAAATTAAAAAAAGACTTGAAATTAAAAAAAGAAAACGAACAAAAAACAGGAAATTTTTTGACAAGTTTGTCTTCAGGAAAAAGCCAAACTAAGGAATTATTAGAAATAATAAAAAAACAATTAAATGTAAAAAAAATTGAAATTAAAGAAGGTGAAGAATTTTCTGTTGAATTAGATGCAAAAACAACTCCCGAGCTTGAAGCAGAAGGATATGCAAGAGAAATTTCAAGAAAAATCCAGGCATTTAGAAAAGAACTCGGTCTTGAAAAAAGCGAATGGATTAATCTGCAAATAATTACCGACGATGAACTAAAAAAGATTCTGGAAAAAAATGCGGAATTTATCAAGGAAAGAACAAATTCCAAAAAAATAATTATTGCAACAGATAAAGAAGTTAAAAAGGAACAAAAAGCGGGAAATTTTTTGACAAATTTGCCTTCAGGAAAAAGTCAAATTAAAGACGAACAAAAAACAGGAAGTTTTTTGACAAATTCGTTTTCAGGAAAAAAACAAAATGGGGAAAGGTTTAAAAAGAATACTGAATTTAAAATTAAAGAAAAGAGAGGAATGATAGAAATTACCGATATAAAACGCTAAAACACTACTAATAGGTAATCCTTTGAATTCACTCTTTAAATATAATAAACTTTAAAAAGAAAAAAAGAGGCAATATATTAAACAAAATGATTGTACGAGACGAATTTTTAAGCAGACTGAGAAAAATCTTTGATTTGAACCTTTATGAAGTTAAAGTCTGGACTGCGCTTCTCTCTCGGGGAACTTCTACCGCCGGAGAATTAAGCAATATTTCAGATGTTCCAAGATCAAGAACTTATGATATTTTAGAGAGTCTGGAAAAGAAAGGATTCATTGTTATGAAACTCGGCAAACCAATTAAATTCGTGGCTTTAAAGCCTGAAGAAGTTGTTGAAAGAGTCAAGAAAAATTTAGTTAAATACACGCAGGAAAGAACAAAAAGATTAGAAACTTTAAAAGGCGACGAAGTTCTTACTGAATTAACTGAATTGTTCACTAAAGGAATTAAATTTGTTGAGCCTTCTGATTTGTCAGGAAGTTTAAGAGGAAGACAAAATCTTTACAATCATCTTGATATGATGCTTAGAGACGCTGAAAAAACAATTACAATTGTAACAACAGCAGAAGGATTAAACAGAAAATTTGAAGCGTTGATGCCTGCTTTAGAAAAATGCAGGAAAAGAGGAGTTAAAATAAGAATTGCCGCTCCGATTAACAAAAATAATATAAAAGTTGCAAAAGACTTAAAGAGCGTCGCTGAAGTAAAGGATTTGCAGGAAATAAAAGCAAGATTTATAATTATTGATTCAACCCAGATAATGTTTATGCTTCTTGACGACGAGAAATTCCATCCGAATTATGATATTGGAGTTTGGATAAATACAGAATTTTTCTCGCAAGCATTGGAGCAGATGTTTGAACTTGCCTGGAAAGAAATGAAAAAGGTTTAAATCTGTGTAGGATTTTTATTTGATTTTCCAAAAATAATATATACTCTTAATTATTTTTAATATGCATGATTAATCAAAATAATATCCAAACAATATCACTAATTGTCAATGTCGTAGTTAGTTTAATTCTCCTCTGGACTTTATTTGAGATGAGAAATCAGAGAAAAAGCATGTATATGCCTGAGTTATTAATTAAAAACCATGCTTTTAAAATCAGGAAAAAAAAGGATTTAAAATTCTCTTGGGAATTTAATATCCCTTCATCTTCTAACTTCTTATTGTCAATCACAAATGTTGGTTTTGGCATAGCAAAAAATATCAATTTAGGATATTCTTATGACGTAGATAAATTTGTTAGACTAATTAGAGAGTTGGATACAAGGAATTTATTTAATTTAAAAAAAGAAGATGCCTGGATAAAATTAGAAGGAAATAAACTCAAATCTCTAATCAATTTAAAATGTCTTGCTTATTTTGATAACTTTCTAAAAAATAATGAAGATATGAAGATTAGTTTGCCTTATTCTTATCAACAGCTATTTTCAATAATGGTCTTTTTATCACTCCAATCCTCTTCAGAAAATTTCTCAAAATATATTAATATGATTCCAAAACTAAAACTAAAGATTAATTATCAAGATATTGGTGAAAGAAAAATTACAAAAAAATATGTACTAAACATGAAAATGTTTATGTTCGACAAATCTTCAAATGAAAACTACATTATGTGTGAAGGATTATTAAAAGCTAAATAGATTAATGAAACAGCTTAATTATTATTTAGACAATTAACCCAACTTCTAAAATTTTCCCACACAACATTTTTTTAATTTCTGCGAAGCCGAGAGTTTTGCTTTTGGCTATTTTTAGTTTTATTTCAAAAGTAAAGCTCGAGTAGAGAGTTTTGCTTTTGACTATTTTTAGTTTCATTTCAAAAGTAAAACTCGAGCAGGTTTTTTTTCTTTAATTTCGCGCTAAACTAAAAACGTTTTTTATTGCTACAATAACTGTAGCCGGCACGAATACTGCAAGCAATGCGTCAAGAACTGCTCCGACATAAGGCATATCACTCATTAAACTGCCGCCGAGAGCGCTCGCAATTATTAACACTGCTCCAGACATTAAGAAAGGCGCAACTTCTTTATCAGTAACATTAAGCAACCCTACAATAAGTCCAATAATTACAAGAACTATTGCCCAGTTTCCTAAAACGGGATCAAATAATCCAAGGACTACTGCAAGAATTACACCAATAAGAAAAGCCCACTTTCCTACAACATCCACTCCTCTTGTTTTTGCCATTTTACCTCCTTTCAGATTATATATTTTATATTATATATAATAAAATGTGATTTAAATAGTTTTTGGCTTTCACATCTCCTCCAAAATATCTATTCCTAAAAGCCAAACAGAATTTTTTAAAACTTGCATAAATGATTTAACAAGAGCTAATCTAAATTCTTCTTCTTTTGAATCAACAACAGGGCAGGAATGATAAAATTCATTGAAAAGCTGGGCTAATTCATAAGAATAATGGGCAATTAAAGACGGATTAAGAGATTCGCAGGATTTTAAAACAACTTCTTTAAACTGGGAAAGTTTTTTTATTAATTCTATTTCTGCAGGGTGAAGAGTTTTAATTTTAAAATTACTTGTAACCTTTAGGTTATTTGAATTATATTTATCTTTTGATTTTTTTAAAATAGAATTTGCGCGCGCATAAGAATACTGAATATACGGGCCGGTATCGCCGTCAAACCTGATTGATTCTTCAGGATTAAAAAGCATATCTTTATTTATATCTGTTTTAAGAAGAAAATATTTTATAGACGCCAAAGCAATTTTCAAACTTCTTGATTCCAGCTCCCGCTCTGAAAACTTGCTCCTTGACATTAATTCTTTTTTTGCAAGATTCTGAATTTCTTCAATTAAATCGTCCGCATCAACGACCTTGCCCTCTCTTGATTTCATTCTTCCCTCAGGCAAAACAACCATTCCATACGACAGATGTTTTATTTTGTCTGCGAAATTTTCTCAAATCAATAAATATGCTTCCATCTTTCTTTTTTTTAAAAATTCCTTTTTTTAATCCTTGTTCAACAAGCTCTTTGCCTTTTGCATAAATTTCGCTCTCAAAATATTCTTTGTCTAATTTAATCCCGTACTTTTTATAAGTTTCTTTAAATCCGTCTAATGCCCATTTATTCATTTTTTTCCAGAGGGCAAGAACTTTTTTATCGCCGCCCTCAAATTTTCTAAGCATTTCTTGAATGTATTCTTCTGAAATTTTTTTTTCAGAAAACAAAACATAATAATCCCCGACAAAATGGTCTGATTTCTTTTTTTCTGATTTCGGAGTTTTGTTATTTCCATATTTTTCATAAGCCGCCATTGATTTGCAGATATGAATTCCCCTGTCATTGTTTAAACTGTTTCTAAAAACTTTTCCTCCTGAAAATCCCAAAATTCTTGAGACGCTCTCCCCGATCGCCATATTCCTCAAATGTCCTAAATGAAGAGGCTTGTTTGTATTTGGCGACGGAAATTCAACTGAAATCTTTTTTCCTTTTCTTCCTATTGAATTTCCATAATTATTTTTATTTTTTATAATTTCATTGATTATATTAACTGCAAGAATTTTTTTGTCAACAAAAAAATTAAGATATGCTCCTGCAGATTTTATTTCGTAAATTTCCATTGGAAGTTTTTTAATTTCATTTTTAATTTTTAAGACAATTTCATTTGGATTTTTTTTAAGTTTTGATGCAAGAAAAAAACACGGAAAAGCAAAATCCCCCATTAAAGATTCTGGAGGAATTTCAATTTTATTTTCAATTTCCTGAATTGTTAATTTTAAATTAAAAGAGCTCTGTATAGCGTTTTGCAAGATTAAGGAAATCACTCTTTTCATAATCTTTATAAACAATCTTGGTTTTTATAAATTATGGTAGAAATAAAAAAGGACAGCCTTGAAAAAGCGCTCAGCAAAAAATCAGACGAAAAACCCAAGATGTCAAGAGAGCAGGAAGTTGCTTTTCATCAAGGGGCTTTAAACACTCTTATCAACGAAAGAAATGAATTTTTTAAAATAATTCAAAATGTTGAAGCAGTTATGCAGGCGCATATTAAAAGACTTGAAGAACTTGGCGTTAAAATACAAGTAAGAAAGAATGAATAAATTTAATTCTAAAATAAACAATAATTTTAAGCCTCTGATGAGATTTGAACTCATGACCCCCGGTTTACGAAACCGGTACTCTAACCAGCTGAGCTACAGAGGCGTTTACTTTATCTTTTTTTATGATTATGGATATTTAAACTAAATTCTAAAAGTTTTTATATGGTTTCTTTTTTATATTCATACGCGGGAGTGTCGGAGAACTCGCACCCACGTTTGAGATAAAATGTTTACCTTCGGGATAAAATCAAACGTAAATGCTCGGGTCAAACTAGTTTTCCCACTCCGTGAAATAAAATCAATAACTTTAAAATGTTCTTGAATTTTTTAATATTTATAAGCGGGAGTGTCGGAGTGGTCAGGCTGAAAACAGGAAATTTTCGCCTAAACTTTTTCTTACGAAAAAGATTTAAACAAGTTTGACCACAATTAATATTTAAGCGGGAGTGTCGGAGTGGTCAAACGAGCAGGACTTAAGATCCTGTAGCTTAGTGCTTGCGCAGGTTCGAATCCTGTCTCCCGCATATTTTCGTTAGAAAATGTGCGCAATGAGAAACTGAAAAAGTTTCGAATAGTGTCCCGCATATTTTCGTTAGAAAATGTGCGCAATGAGAAACTTGTTTCAAGTAATGTCCCGCATTTATGGATTTGAAAAATCCATCTGGGTTCCTTATTAATTTCGAATCCGAGAGTTTTGCTTTTGGCTATTTTTAGTTTCATTTCAAAAGTAAAGCTCGAGTTGTCTCCCGCATTTTTTTAAAATGAACCTAAATAAAATTCATTCAAACAATTCAGAAATAGAAAGTCCTTTTTGCGCCCGGTAAATAGCTTCTGCAAAAAGCGGGCTCATATCAATAACTTCAACTTTTTTGTCTTCTATATAATGAGTATTACTTGTCATAATTTTGTTAAAATGTTTAAAAAGTTCTTCTGTTCCTAATGTGAAAATTCCATGAGTCCCATAGCAAAATAAATTCTCAGCTTCATTTTCTTTAAGTAATTCTGCAGCTTTGCATAACGTATTTCCTGAATCAATAATATCATCTGCAATTAAAACATTCTTGCCTTTAACATCTCCTACAAGACGCATTTTTTCTATTTCTCCTGCCTCAATTCTTCTTTTATCAATTAATGCTATGGGATATTTTGATTTTAATCGTTTAGCAAAAGATTCCGCTCTTTCAGCGCCTCCCGAATCCGGAGAAACAACAACTAAATTTTCTAAATCATTAAAATGGTTTTTTCTTAAATAATTAACAGCCTCGGGAAAACTATAAAGATTATCCACTGAAACATGCGCGGGATAAAATCCCTGAATTTGCGCGGCATGCAAATCCATTGTAATAATTCTTTTTAATCCAGGAGAAATTGAATTTGCCAATGCTCTTGCTGAAATGGGAACCCGGGATTTTTCTTTTCTATCTTTCCTGCTATAAAGCATATTAGGCAAAATAAAACTAAGACTTTCAATAGAAGCATTCAGTAATAAATCTTTTAACAAAAGAAGCTCTACCCACCATTCCTGGGGATTTTTTGTAGAATCTTGGATAAAATAAACATCTTTTTTTCGGATATTTTCCGGAATATGCATATCAATTTCTTTATTTCTAAAATGTTTAATATAAACTTCTTTTAAAGGAATATCCACGCATTCTTTATTTTGAATATACTGCCGTATTTTCTCGGCAAAATTCCATGAATTCGATTTTTTGTCTGCAAGAAGTATAACTTTTTCCATGAAATAAGATGCCCTAATCTATTTATATCTATTCTTATAATAGAAAATATGGGTTTAACAAAGAAAGAAACTATTTTTCTAATTTCTCTAATTGTTTTTCTTTTTGCAATAAATTACTCGTGGCTCGATTCAAAACTTACCGGATTTTTAACTCAAGAAAATTATGAAACAGTAAATATAACAAGAGTTGTGGATGGTGATACTGTTGATTCTGACATTGGAAAAATTAGAATGCTTGGAATAAATACTCCTGAAAAAAAAGAAAAATATTATCAAGAAGCAAAAGATTCCCTTAATAAAATGATTTTAAATAAAACGGTCAGACTTGAATATGGAAAAGATAAAAAAGACAGATATAACAGGACCCTTGCTTACATTTTTCTTGATGGTGAAAATATAAATTTAAAGCAAGTTGAAAACGGGTTTGCAAATTATTATTTTCCTTCGGGAAAAGATATTTATTATAATGACTTCAAAGAAGCTTGGGAAAATTGCATAAAAGAAAATAAAGCTCTTTGCGAAAAGTCCGTTGATATTTGCGCAAAGTGCATTGAATTAAAAGAGCTTGATTATAATTCTCAGGAAGCTGTTTTTTATAATTCCTGCAATTATAATTGCAATTTAAATAATTGGAGAATTAAAGACGAGGGGCGAAAAAATTTTATTTTTCCTAATTTTAATTTAAATTCCAAGAAAGAAGTTGTTGTAAAAGTTGGAGAAGGAACAGATAATTCTGAAATTTTATTTTGGAAAGGTGAAGAATATGTCTGGACAAAAACAGGAGACACTTTATTTTTAAGAGATGGCAACGGAAAATTAGTTTTGTGGGAAGGATATTGAAAGAAGATGGATTTAAAAAAATAAATCGGCCACGCTTGGACGAATTTGTTGAAAAACTTCCCGTTTTTCATTCCCGTTGGGCGAGTTTGTCAAAAAATTTCCTTTATGCCCTTCCTTAGGGTATGTTCTTTGTTCGTCTTTAGGACGACATTATAAATAAATCCGACGAGCAAAGCGAGGAGCAATTTTAGTGTTTAAAAAATATTAAAACTCAATTTTAAAATAATTCCGAACAAAATCCTAAAATAAAAAACTTAAAAAAATAAGTTATTAATTTTAAAATGACAAAATAATCTAAAGGTTTATAAAGAGATTAATTCTCCCAAATATATGAAATTGATTAAAAAACAAATAAATTTTTATTCACCAAGAAGAAATTTGCCAGAGGAATTAGTAAAAACATTAGAGTATAAAAATTCTACAGATTGGAATAGAGGTGAGAGAAGATTTGAAAGAGCACCAAGAGGGAATCTTTCTTCTATTGTTAAGAATATCTTTGCAGAAGAACTTGGAAAGAGTTTTAAAAATGCGGGTTATGATATTGTTCTATCTCCAATTGGGTTTTATTCATCTAATCCAGAAAAATTTGTACTTGAGATAGATGGGGTTTATTTTTTTGATGTATATAGTAAATATTTACCGGAAGGTTTTCAAAAAAGGTCTAATTTAATGTGGTCTTCAGAGTATCCTATAGTAAAAGCAATTCCTGAAGGGGCAAAGGAAATATGCGGCAAAATAATTTCTGATGAAAATGATGGTTTTAAAGATCCTGCCAAAATTATAAATTATTTAAAAAATGCAGGTTATGATGCATTTTACAAGATAATAGAAAAGTCAAAAAAAACAGTTATTAATGTGAATGTAAGTGGTGATGATGGCTATTGCAGAGATTAAGTGTTTATGTGTTGCTAAAAATGCTCAATCACCTAAAATAATTCCTGCTCCAATCACGAAAGTTGTTATTAATAAATTATTTTTTAATTAAAATTGTCTTGCAACCTTTATGGTTGTCACTTTCATAATTGATTAGACAAAACCACAAAAACAAAAATTATTTAAATCACTATTTCCTTTATTTTTTTGTAGACTAGGTTGGCAGGTTAGCCCTCTGCCGCTTGCAAATGGGCTTTATGGCAGACTGCGAGGAGAAGCGTGACTGGAATGTTGAAGAAGTCTTTGTTCTAACGTTGAGACTTTGTCTGTTTTGATCTTGCAGATGCGAATTGGGTCAGGCCTTGATCGGAGCAGCCCTAAACATTTGTTAAGGTGCTTAGCAGGTCACAGAGTTGAGGAGGAATGAAGGAAACTTTTTCAGTTTTCCGGAAGCTAATCTCCGAGTCTAC
>JACOWL010000028.1 GCA_016176815.1 Candidatus Pacearchaeota archaeon | reverse complement strand
TTCTAACTTTTGCTGTCCAACTCCTTTAATATTTAAAAATTCTTTATTATTTTTTGGGAAATAGCAGGCCATTTCTCTTAAAGAAACATCTCCGAAGATTATAAACGGGGGGACATTCCGTTGAGCGGCAATTTGCTTTCTTAAAATTCTTAATTCTTCAAATAGTTCCTGATTGTATTCATTTTCTTTTTCTAATTTTTTTGGAATTAATGTTCTTTGATTTATTCTCAGGGGTTCTAATGATTTCAAACAAGAATCGCAAGCTCCGCAATTATCCTCCAAAAAATCCTCTCCAAAATATTTAAGTGTCTGCTTTCTTCTGCAGGAATTATCTTCACAATAATTCATAACATGAAGCAATTTATCTCTTGCATTATTTTGAGCGGGTTTATTTTCTATTTTATCAATAAAAAATTCGTGCTTTCTTTTATCTCCTCTTGAATAAAAAAGAATGCAATCGCTTGGAAGTCCGTCCCTGCCAGCCCTTCCTATTTCTTGATAATATCCTTCAAGTGTTTTTGGAAAAGTATGATGAATAATTAATCTGACATCTGGTTTATTAATTCCCATTCCAAAAGCAATTGTCGCTGCAATAATATTGACTTTATCTTTAATAAATAATTCCTGATTGTGTTTTTTTATTTCATTATTAAGTCCTGCATGATAAGGAAGAGCATTGAATCCGTTGCATCTTAATTTTTCCGCAATATTTTCTGAATCCTTGCGGGAAAAGCAATAAATAATTGCTGATTTATCTCTGTATTCTTTTAATATTTTTACAATTCTCTCCATGGATTTCTTTTTTTCTACAACTCTTAGATTTAAATTTTTTCTGTTAAAACTTGAGATAAATATCTTAGGATCTCTTAAGGATAATTGTTTTAATATATCTGTTCTTACTTTTTCCGTGGCTGTTGCAGTTAATGCGATAATCGGGGATTCCGGAAATACTGCCCTTAGAGATTTGAGATTTCTGTATTCCGGCCCAGTGCGCTTCGTCAATCGCAATCAGACTTATCTTTAACATGCTTAAAAATATTATAAAATCCTCCGATGCTAATCTCTCCGGGGCAATATAAAGCAATTTTACTTTTTTTCCCTGAATTCTTTTTTGGATGTCCATAATCTCTTCCTGTGAAAGTGAGGAATTGATATACTCTGCATTAATGCCGTTTGCCTTCAATCCATCTACCTGGTCTTTCATCAAAGATATAAGCGGCGATATAACTAAAGTAAGCCCCTCAAATTTTAATGTGGGAAGCTGATAACAAATAGATTTCCCTCCGCCGGTGGGCATAATCACAAGAGAATCTTTTTTTTCCAGAGTATTTTTTATAATCTCCAACTGCATTGGCCTGAATTCATCATAGCCAAAATATTGTTTTAATAAATCTTCCATCTTTTTTATAATTTTTTTATACTTGCATATTTTGTTTAATGCAAATTATTTTTCAAATCTTTTTATTTCTTTAATTTGGCTTTTTCCTGAAGGCAAATTTGTTTCCTCTTTAATTTGGCTTTTTCCTGAAGGCAAATTTGTTGAAAAACTTCCTGTTTTTCATTCCTCTTTAATTTGGCTTTTTCCTGAAGGCAAATTTGTCAAAAAATTTCTTATTTTTTGTTCCTTCTTTTATTATTAAACTATTTATTTCTTGTTTTAAAATGTTATTGCTGAAAGATTTTCCAAAATAAAATTTTAATTTACAACTCTTAAAATAAAAAAGCCCACCCTCCATTCGCCCTGATAAAAAATTAAAAATTGCAGCAAAACGTATCAGTTTAGTTTTGTTGTTCAGAAGAAGGTTCCGATTCAGATGCCTCTTCTTTAGGGGCTTCTTCTGCGGCTGCCTCTTCTTCTTTCTTCTCTTCTGTCTGACTATCTGAAGATTCTTCAGATGTCGATTCCTGTGTTTTATTTTCTTCTTCCATAAATAATTCTAAGATTGAGGGTATAAAAGTGTTTGCATGGTTCATTGCCATTTTTTTATTCAGCGTCGGTAAAATTAGCGCCGGCAAGAATTTTAAATATAGACGGGTGGAATTTTAACACTAATAAACTCTCTCAAAGAAAGCGATTCTATCTTGGTTTAACTGTCCGCCCGTTTTAATTTTAAAATATAGAGGCTGAAAACCTTTATAAACTATTTTTCTTGATTTATCTTCATGACAATAGGCAAAGTTATTCAATTCAGGCGGGGAAGGCGGGTTATTCACGAGAAGCATTTTCTAATTGAAATTCCGGATTCTAAAAATCGGGAGCAAGCTGAAAAATTTGTTGGAAAAAAAGTCATCTGGAAATCGCCGGCTGGAAAAGAAATTACTGGGAAAATTTCGGGCGCTCATGGAAATAAAGGAGTTGTAAGGGCGATATTTGAAAGGGGTCTGCCCGGACAGGCAATTACAACAAAAATTGAGGTAAAAGAGAAATGAATCATGCTTCATTATTTTTTGATCCAAAAAATGGATCTTTGGCAGTAATTAGTAGAATGTTAACGACTTATAATTATTCAATGTTGGAAAACATTGGAGAAAAAAGATATAAAGCAAACTCCGGCGATAATAATGTAGCGTATCTTGATTTAGGAGAAGGAAAATTAATTTTCAGATACATTTCACCGGAAATTAAAGAAAAAAACAAAAATTTTTTAAAAGAATTAGAAAAAAGCCTTAAATAAAATAAAAATGAAAAACCAAATTGAAATTAATATAAATCCCGGGAATGCAAGTTTCATTGAGAATTACTTATCAGATTTGTACGGCTCCCCGCAACTAAAAGGAAGAAATTTAAGCATTGTAAAAAAATATTATTCGGCGGGAATTTCGCTTAAATCAACGAGAGGATTTTCCACTTTTCCATCAAAGAATCGTTCTGAAACAAGGAATTATATTAATAAAATTATTATCCCAAAATCAACAAGTAAAGAAATAAAAACTAAATTAATCAGCTTAGCGGAGTGTGGACTTGAAGAGAAGTTAAAATCATCGGCTAAATCAAAAACAAAATAAATAAAAAATTAAAATGGCGCTGCGAAAAGCAAATTCATATTCAAAAAAGAAAGTTGGTCCTTTTACCAGAAAGAGCAGTGTAAAAAATAAAGCATACATTAAAACTGTTCCTCCAAAAATTATCACAAAGTTTAGCATGGGGAAAGATGATTTATCAAAATTCAAACACAGGCTGACTTTAGTTTCCTGCGAAAACGCCCAATTAAGGCAGAACGCTATTGAGTCATGCAGGCAGTATCTTCATAAAGAATTAGACGAGAAATTTATGAATCAGTATTTTTTTAAAATTTTTCCGTATCCGCACCATATTCAAAGAGAAAACAGAATGATTACCGGGGCCGGAGCAGACAGAATGCAGACAGGAATGCAGTTGTCTTTTGGAGTGTCAATGAACATCGCCGCAATTTTAAAACCGGAAGACAAAATATTTCTTATCGCTGTTCCAAATGAAAAAGCAGTAATTTTTACAAGAGAAATATTAAATAAGATTAAGTCAAAACTTCCGTGCAGAACAAGAATTGATTATAAATTTCTGGGATAGAAAAAACATCTATGATTGAGTCAAATTGTAACTATTTCCAAAAGACAACAAAATAGAAAGATTTAAATACTTGTTATTTCTATAGATAATATGACAAACTTAATTAATAAAAATAAACTAAATGAAGGAATGCATGAATTTGCTAAGGACAAACTAAACAATTTAGAAAAAGAATTAGATAGAGAATTTAAATGGATAATTGGATGTATTAATAATGGTGGTGAAGTTGAACGATATAAAAATACTGCTATGGTTCACATATCTTCTAATTACAAATTAAAGACATTAGGAATAATTAGAGAAGTAATTTCTCCATATATTAATTATGATTTATGACCCTCTACACAAAACAAAACTTAAATGAGTATTTTGATTTATTGGCAAATGAGAAAAATATTTCTAAACAAGAATTAGAAAGAAATGCTTTGATTAATGATTTTAGAGTTATAAGAAGCCCTTCTTTGTTTTTCAATTTTTTCAAGGCGGAAAAAGACTTTAGAGAAATGGCGGAAAAATATGATTCAGTTGTTAATGTTAAAAGAAGTTTTAATCCAGGATTTTTAGGATTAACCTGCAAATATGAAATATCCGGAACAGGAATAAAATTAAATAAATCAATAAATTAAAATGAAAAAATCGCTAATAGAATTATTAAAATCAAAAGGATTTCCGATGAAAAGAAGGATTGGCCATAGTAAAAATTATTTAAAGGAAAACAAAGAAAATTTAGTGGTGTTCAATGCTATGATTTATGAAAGGGAATTATATTACAAAATTAAAAATTTAGAATTCCCTTCAGTAATTCGTATCAGTAAAAAAGGAAATACATTGCATGAAAAAAGAAATAAACGCTGGTATAAAAGAGAATATCGAAATGTATGGTATGGGGATTTGGATTTATCTAAAGATATTAGAAAATTGTATGATGCAATTGAGTTGAAGAAAGACATTATTATCACATCCAAAAACGGAGATAAAATTTTAGAATTAAATGGGATGTATTAGTAAAGTTAAATGACAAACTACTTGCCATTATTAAAAGCGGGAATTTCTTTTGCGCTGGGAATAGCGGGGCTGATTTATATTAAAAATATGCCCAACAATCAAAGGAACGAATATAATCCTTTAATAAAAAAAATTGATGGAATTGAAATAAGGGATAGTAACAGAGATAGTATTGCAGATGTAGTCCAAATTTACCCTGAATTTTCTCAAAAGCATAATATAAATCCTGAGAAATTTATTTCGCCGAATATAAAAGAATACATAAAAATTAATGAATCTTTTTTTGATATGTTCGGGACGGCAAAACCTCTTAGTTATGATTTGCAAAATTTAGCTACATCTGCTTTATATGGTCAAAAACAAAAAGAACTGGAGCAAAAAGTTATAAGTTTGCTTAAGAAAAAAGAATGAATTTCTTTTGTTATATTTAAAAATATTTCGCATTCGTAATTTATTTTTTAGTTATTTCTTGCGCTGTTGCAATTGGTACGGGAATAACATTTTCTTTCATTTGATCTAATAGAGCAATCAAAGAGGTCCCTTGCGGTATAACATACTTGGCATTATCTTTTAATGTATTTTCTAATACCTCTAATTTTCTATATTCAACGGCATTTCCCTTGAAATATTTTTCAGATGCTTCATTAATAACTTTTATTGCTTCTGCATTTGCAGAAGCTACTTTCATTATTGCTTGAGATTCTCCATCAGCTTCTAAAATTTTTGCTTGTTTTTTTCCTTCAGCCGCCTTAATTTCTGCTCTTCTTAAACCATCTGCTTTGGTTTCTGCAGCTGTAGCAAAATCTAATGCCGCAAGTTTTTCATTTTCTGCTTTTACAATTTCATTCATAGTTTCCTGAACATCTTTTGGAGGATCAATTTCTTTTAATTCGGCTCTTACAATATCCACGCCCCAATAATTCGCTTCTTTTTTCAATTCTGATGCAAGAGTGGTATTTATTTTACTTCTGTCACTATTAGCTTCTTTAAGTGAAAGTGTTCCCATAATAGACCTTAATGTTGTTTTTTCAAGAGCTACAATTTGGTTAAGATAATTATCAACATTATATTGAGAGTTTTTCACACTCTCTACATCCGGTCTAATTTTAAAATATACTTGAGCATCTACTTTAGCATTTAAGTTATCTTTTGTAATTACTTCTTGTTGTCCAGCTTCAACCATCATCTCTGTAATATTTACTTTTCTCATTTTATCAATAAAAGGGAATATCCAATTAAATCCAGGTTCTGCAAATTTTTTGTATTTTCCCAATCTTTCAATTAATCCTCTTTGCGTTGGTCTAATTATTTTTATTCCGCTAAGCAAATAAGTTACTAAACCGCCTCCTGCAATATACCATCCTATATTGTTAAGAAAACTATTAGAATCAGAATAATCTGAACTTGCAAGAGCATTAGAAACATCCATCACTGCTAAACCTGCAGCCAATGAAATTTTTTCAAGATTTTGCTTAAATATTTTTTTCATAATTCTTGTACAAATATATCATATTTAAATCTTTCTATTTTGTTGTAATTTTACAATGATAAGAGTTTTTAAAGTTTCTGTTAATAATCTTTTTGACATTAAATTGGAAAATTACTTTGGAATTTTCGCTAACTCAATTTCGTTGTTCCGAAAAATTAAAAATCCAAATTTAAAAACAATTCTAAATATAATTCATACTTCTCAAAATTTATAAACCGCTTTAGATTATATCTTTAAAGGTGCCAAATGATAAAAATAAAACGCCTGCTCTAACAAACAAAAATAAAATTGATTTCTCTCCTGCAAAAAAACCATTTTTAATCGGACACCATTTTGAATCAATTGCGGGGGCAGGACCAATAATCGGACCAATTTTAGCGGTAAGTTATTTTGGGTGGCTTGCAGTTGTTCTCTGGATTTCAATTGGCGCAGTTTTCATCGGCGCAATGCATGATTATGTAACTCTAATGGCTTCTGTAAGAAATAGAGCAAAAGGAGTTTCAAATATTGCAAAAGACTTTTTGGGTTCAAAATCGGGCTGGATTTTTGGAGCAATGATTTGGATTGCGCTTATATTACTTATCACTGTTTTTTCTGTTTCAACAGCAGAAAGCATAATCTATAAATCAGAATTAGTTCTTCCGCTGATTGCAATTTCAGTAATTGCGCTGGTTCTCGGATTTGGAGTGGAAAAATTAAAATGGAATTATAAAATTTCAAGCATTATTGCAATTATTCTTGTTTTTATTTTTATTTTTATCGGGAATAAATATCCAGTTAATCTTGGAATTGAAAACCCTGTTTTATTAAAAAATCCTGTTTTATTAAAAAATATCTGGATTTCAATAATTATTTTATATGCCGGAATTGCGTCGGTAACTCCCATCTGGCTTCTTTTAAGACCGCGGGATTATCTGAGCGCTATTCAGCTGTTCATTCTTATGATTCTGGGATTTATAGGAATTATTTTGGTGCATCCTAAAATCAACGCTCCGATTTATATTTCAGGAAATTTTCCTCTCTGGCCAATTTTATTTATAACGGTTGCGTGCGGAGCTGTTTCAGGATTTCATGGACTTGTCTCGTCGGGATTAACAAGCAAGCAACTTTCAAAAGAATCACATGGAAAAGCGGTCGGCTATGGCTCAATGCTCGGAGAGGGGGCGCTTGCGATTTTAGTTACAGTTTTAATTATCTCCGGAGTAAAATGGGGAAGTGAAATTGCCGGCGGTTTTCAAGCAACATTAAAAGAAGGGTGGGTTGCTTTATTTTCTTCAGGCTACGGAAACATCGTCGGAAATATTGGAATTCCTTTAATAACAATCAGCTTTGCTGTGCTTCTTGGAGCAATAATGGTGAATCAATTTATTTTAACAACTGTGGATACTTCTACAAGATTGGGAAGAATGGTAATCTCCGAAAATCTTTTTCCAAAGTTCAAAAACAGATTTTTAACAACAATCCTGACCTTAATTCCTGCCTGGCTTTTAGCAGTAACAAATTCTTATGAAACTTTATGGAGATTATTTGGTTCTTCAAACCAGCTGATTGCATCAATTTCTTTAATTGCAGTTTCGTGTTTTTTTATTTCAAGAAAAAGAAATGTTAAATTTATTTTAATTCCTGCAGTTTTTGTTTTATTAACAACTCTGTCAGCTTTGATTTATTTAACATTTAACGCCAATGGATATTTAGCTCAGGGAAATTTTGCTTTAACTGCAATTTCTCTTGGAATGTTTGTATTGGGAATTTTTGTGGCATTTGAGGGGTTTAAATTTATTAGGAGAAAATCTGTTTGAAAACTTCATTCATATAAGTTATTGCCCAATTTCTCAAGAATAAAGCTCCGGGATAAGCATCTATATTGTGCTGAGAATATACATGAGCGATTGAGTATTCTCCAACTTTTTTAAATTCAAATTCTTTTGTTTTTTCTTCTGAAAATTTTAAATAATTATTTGGAATTAATGTTTGGCAATTTATATCTTCGTTGTTAAAATAAATGCTTCCTCCAGAATTTCTACATATTGAAAAACACTGGACAAGGCCATTGTCTATAAAATTAACATCGTCCTGCCAAACGCCATTTAAAATCTGACTATCAAAGTGTTTAGTTATTTTTGGTTTGTTTTTTAGAAAGACTTTCTTTATCCATTCTTTTTCCTGATTAGTTTCAGGAGAATAATTTTTTAAATCTTCATACCACTCCTGCGCTACTTTAGAAAAAATCCTAGTTGCAATATTTTCATTAATTTTTATCTCTTCGTTCAGAAGTTTTGGGTGAATTGGAATCTGAAAGCAACTTTTATATAAAATCGGTAATTCTTCTTTCTTCAAAAATAATTTCTCAAGTTCCATAAATCAAAAGATTAAAATCTGTTTAAATTTATTATTGTAATTAAAGGGTATACTAATAAATGGCCCCGACGGGATTTGAACCCGCGACACCTGGATTAAAAGTCCAGTGCTCTACCAAACTGAGCTACGGAGCCATGCTCTTGACTATCTTTTCTC